>JBAXLO010000146.1:0-11876 GCA_037134755.1 Bacteroidota bacterium
TTTGCAGTCTTGATTTTTGCTTCTTTTTATCAAGAAAAAGAAGATAATGAAAAAAGAATTTATATATATATACAAAATACAATTCTCATATATTTAAAAACATATAAAGTTGTGTATAAAGTGTAGCCTCTCAGGGGAGGTTAGGTGGGGTTGCTTTTAGATCCGAATTCATGGTTTAAATATAAATGAAGAAACGAATGTGCAATTACTTTTCTGACAGATTTTCAGTCCTATCAGTATATAAGCTTGTACGATTTACAGAACTTGTCAATTCAATGACCATAACAAAACATTTAACTTTTTTTAGCTACTTGGTACTCTTTCTTTGCTTCTCAGTTTTGCAAAATATTCCATAATCTGCTCATGAGTCATTTCAGATATTTCTTTACTAATTCTATCACGTTCCTGTCTCATAAATTTAACAGCATCAAAGTCTTTTTTAATTGTTTTCTTCATATTCGATTAATTCTAATGGTGAACGAATTTCTATTATTGGGTAGGGTAATTCATAATTCTTTTATATTTTCACAATTTCTTCGGGATTTTGTCTGCAATCAAAAATATTTACAATTTCAATTCGGCTTTTTCTACATTTATCCAATAAACAATCTTATAGTTTTTATAAACCAGATATCTGAATTCTTGAGGTCTATCAATCAATAGCAATTCTTTTTGCCCGATAAATGGATTTTTCTCAAGCTTAGTTGATTGGCTAATTATTCCTTGTATCAATTTATGGGCAACTCTCGAACTTGCTTTTATGCTATAGTATTCAAATATATCTTCTAATTTTTCTTCGGCAAATTGAGTCCAGTAAACTGTCAGTCCCATTTTTTTATTTTTTCTTTTAACTCTTTTGATGTTATAATTCTTCCTTCTTCCGAATCCTTCATTGACTGGTCAATTTCGCTATTAAACTGTTCCATGCTCATTGGGACAATTGTTTTTTCGTATAACTCACATTTTTTAATACGTAGTAAATGTTCAAGTCCGCTAATAATTTCTTCATTTTGCAGCCTGAGAAATTCCTGAACAAATATTATTTTCCTTGCTTGTAAATCCATAGTGTTAATTTATTTTTGATGTGTGTTTTACTATTTAATTTTTTGCAAAGATACGAATTGTTTTCCGTAATTAGTAGTTGGATTATCTTAATTTTTTCCTTCATTCATAATTCATAATTTTCAAAAAAGCATCTTAAAAAAACTCACATTTATTCATTTAAACTAAATTTTAACGAACCCTCACAAAAAACACACCACTTTCTGGACAAACTTCACCGCATTCTTGACATACGTCACGGCGTTCTGAACAAACGTCACGGCGTTCTGAAAAATGTTACGGAGTTCTTGACAAACGTCACGGCATTCTGAACAAACGTCACGGCATTCTTGACGTACTTCACGGCGTTCTGATAAATGTTACACCTTTCTTAACAAACGTCACGGCATTCTGAACAAGTCTCGCCTTATTCTGGCTTTGCGTCACCGAGTTCTTTTTGGGGCTAATGCTGTTTATTCTATTCTAAGTATTATTCGTACTATCTTAAATACGAATACAATGTACACAAATGTTGATAAATATGAAAGACATGTTTATTACGATAACATCGGCTTTTTCTCCGTTCTAACACTTTAAATTGCTATTAAAACGCCTCATGTTTATTATAAGAGTTTAAATTATTCTTAGTACTTTTGCCGCTTAATTAAATACTGCTATGGCTAAACTAAAGTTCAATAAAAAGAAAATAATATCAATTATAAAGAAGATTGTAATTTGGTTCTTCATCTCAACTATAGCAGTTTCCTTAATTTATAGATTTGTACCACCTCCTGTTACCCCTTTAATGTTAGTTAGATGCACAGGTCAACTCTTTTCAGGCGAAAAAGTAAAATTATCCAAAGATTGGGTAAAACTTGAAGATATTTCTCCAAACCTAATTAATGCAGTCGTAGCTTCAGAAGATAATAACTTTAAAACACATTGGGGCTTTGATTTTGAAGCTATAAAGAAAGCTGAAAAACTTAATGAGAAAGGTGGAAGATTAAGAGGTGCAAGTACTATCACACAACAAACAGCTAAAAATGTTTTTCTTTGGCCTGATAGAACTTATGTTCGCAAAGGTTTTGAAGTTTATTTTACTGTTTTGATTGAATTAACCTGGAGTAAGAGGCGTACTATGGAAGTTTATTTAAATGTTATTGAAATGGGCGAAGGAATTTATGGTGCAGAGCAAGCTGCTCAAACTTATTTTCATAAATCAGCTAAGAATTTAAATAAGCGTGAGGCTGCTGCAATAGCTGCTATCCTTCCTAATCCCCGTAAATGGCATCCCGATAAACCAACTGCTTATATCCAACATAAAACTCAAAAGATAATGGAAGCTATGGATAGGTTAGGACCTGTTAGCTTCAAATAATAAAATCGAAATCTTATTCCAAAGCTTTTTTATATGCTTTCAAACATCTTTCTGTGGCAAAGCGATGCTCTACAATTGGATTTGTATCATTTAAATCCTTCTCATCTAACCATTTTCTAATATAAATATTCTCTTTATCAAATTTAGATAATTGTATTGTAGGATTAAATATTCTGAAGTAGGGTGCTGCATCACATCCTGTACCGGCTGCCCATTGCCAGTTACCGTTATTCGAAGCCAATTCATAATCTAAAAGCTTTTCAGCAAAGTATGCTTCACCCCATCGCCAGTCAATTAGCAAATGTTTACACAGAAAACTTGCAGTTACCATTCTTACCCTATTGTGCATAAAACCTGTAGCATTAAGCTCCCTCATTCCGGCATCAACCAATGGATAACCCGTCTTGCCCTGGCACCATAAATCAAATTCCTTTTCATTATTACGCCACTCTATGTTATTATATTTACTTTTAAACGAACTGTTTTCAACAAATGGAAAATGATAAAGTATTTGCATAAAAAACTCCCGCCATATAAGTTCGCTCAACCAAACATCACTATTATTAAAAGCTAAAGAAATAATCTTACGAATACTTATCGTTCCGAATCTTAAATGGATGCCTATTCTGGTAGTGTCAATCGAAGGATAATCACGTGTTGTTTTATAAGCTTTGATAATGTCAGTATCTTCAATAATAGTTGGAAAATCTATTGTGTTTTCTTCAAAACCTAATTCTTTTAAAGAAGGAATATTTGGATTATCTATTTTAAGAAATGAATCTTTGAAAGTACTTGTAGAATAGTTTTGCAGATTGCTGACACTAAACTTCTCAAACCACTTGTTTTTATAAGGCGTAAATATAGTATAAGGATTACCATCAAGCTTTAAAATATCATTTCTTTCAAATATAACTTGATCTTTATAACTTTTGAATTCTATACCTTGATTAATAAGAAACAACTCAACATATTTATCACGTTTAATAGCGTAAGGTTCATAATCATTGTTTGTATATACTGCTTCTATATTATATTTATTTATCAATTGTTCAAAAATTTCTATTGGTTTACCTTTCAAAACAATTAAACAGGAATGATGAAGTTTATCTAATTCTTGATTAATCCTATTTAATTGTTGATAAATGAAGCTAACTCTGGCATCTTTTTTATCAGAAAGCTTATTTATTATTTCA
Source organism: Bacteroidota bacterium (assembly GCA_037134755.1). Classification (GTDB taxonomy): domain Bacteria; phylum Bacteroidota; class Bacteroidia; order Bacteroidales; family JACABE01; genus JBAXLO01. The sequence continues at coordinate 3,613 of JBAXLO010000146.1, forward strand.
GTATCAAAAATAAATAAAGGGATAACGATCAAACCTGATTTTAATGCAAAGTGAAGTGCTACATTGTCTTCCAGTCTTAAATCTCTCCTGAACCAATGTATAACATATCTATTTTCGTCTATCTTTTTAACAATATTATTCATAATGTTAATAACAATTTCTAATTAAATTTGATTAAGTTTAGCATTAATAATAACTTTGCAGAAAATTTGACACTAACATTTAAATCACATAAAGTGGATATCTTTGAAAAAATAAAAACAAACTTCGGACCTCTTGGTCAGTATGCTAAGTTGGCGCATGGTTATTATACGTTTCCTAAATTAGAAGGAGAAATATCTAATAAAATGAACTTTAGAGGCAAGGAACGTCTTGTGTGGAGTTTGAACAATTATCTGGGCTTGGCTAATATGCCCGAAGTAAGAGAAGCAGATGCTCAGGGAGCAAAGGACTGGGGTTTAGCAGCTCCGATGGGTGCTCGTATGATGTCGGGGCAAACTAACTATCACGAACAACTCGAAAAAGAACTTGCTGAATTCGAAAGTAAAGAAGCTGCCTATCTTTTAAATTTCGGATATCAGGGGATGGTTTCTATTATCGACAGCTTAGTGGATCGTAACGATGTAATTGTTTATGATAGCGAGGCTCACGCTTGTATTATTGATGGAATGCGTATGCACATCGGCAAGCGTTTTGTGTATCCTCACAACAACATGCAAAGCCTGGGTAAACAGTTGGAAAGAGCTACTAAAATTGCAGCACAGACAGGTGGTGGCATTCTTGTGATTACCGAAGGAGTTTTTGGGATGTCGGGCGACACCGGTAATCTGAAAGGAATAGTTGAATACAAAAAGAAGTTTCAATTCCGCTTATTAGTTGATGATGCTCATGGCTTTGGAACGATGGGTGCAACAGGTGCAGGTACCGGCGAATATTATGGTGTGCAGGATGAGATTGATCTTTATTTTGGAACCTTTGCCAAATCAATGGCATCAATTGGTGCTTTTATTGCAGCCGACAAAGAAATAATTAAGTATTTAATGTATAATATGCGTTCGCAGATCTATGCTAAATCGCTGCCGATGCCTTTAGTAATAGGTGCTCTTAAACGTCTTGAAATCATCCGTACCCGTCCTGAATTAAGGGCGAAACTTTGGACAATCGTCAATGCATTGCAGTCGGGTTTAAAAGAAAGAGGATTTAATATTGGTGTTACGCACACACCCGTTACTCCCGTGGTGCTTTCGGGTAGTGTTGACGAAGCCACTCAGCTTACCTACGATCTTCGCGAAAACTATAATATATTCTGTTCGATAGTTACCTATCCTGTTATCCCTAAGGGTATAATTATTCTGCGTTTGATCCCTACGGCTGTTCATACGCTAGAAAACGTTCAATATACTTTAGATACTTTTTCGGCTATCAAACACAAACTCGATAGTGGTGAATATGCCAAGGCTGGCTTTATGCATGCCCCTTTATCAGCATTTTAAGTTAACAAGATTCTATTTTTATATAGGAGCTAAAAACCTTCATCGTATTATATGATGAAGGTTTTTTTAATTACGAATGTCGTAATTTGTAATTCGTAATTGTTTTTATATTTATAACCGAATTCAAGGTTTAAATATACAAAAGAAGCAGAAACAACTCCAGACACTCCCAATTCCAAGTATTTTAGGAACTTTCTACCTCCCGTAATGCAGGGTGTTATATGAACCTTATAGTAATGTTATATACATTATTTTGTTATTTAGCTGATAATTTCAATAATAAATAGAAATACACAAGCAAAATGGACTTTTGAATAGATGCAGCAGTAAATATAAGAAACCTCAATTGATTTGGTTGATAAATAGCTTTAATTTATATATAAAACATTGTATTATTGATAGGTTAGTTATTACTACTAACATCCTAAAGCCGCTGCCCGCTCACCTGTTTTTTAAAACTTTAGTACTAAGGGCAGCCCCCTTAACACTAAAGATTGAAACTTTAGTACTAAAGGCAGCTCCCTTAACACTAAGGGTTGAAAATTTAGTACTAAAGGCAGCCCCCTTAACACTAAAGATTGAAACTTTAGTATTAAAGGCAGCTCCCTTAACACTAAGGGTTGAAAATTTAGTACTAAAGATTGAAGATTTAGTGCTAAAGGCAATGCCCTTAGCATTACGGATTGAGTTTTTAGTATCATTTTTTGAAGATTTAGTACTAAAGACAATGCCCTTGACATCAAAGATCGATAAAATGACATCATTTAATAATACAACTAAATCAAAGGATTATCTTATAAATCGGTTGAATATTGAAAGGATGTAGAGATTTAAATTACTGGTGTTTTTTTTAAGGAATTACTTTTTTTGTGATAAATAGAAATTACCTAAATTAAAACTTTATTCCAGAATATTAACCTTAGTAGAATTAATGATAAAAATGAAAATCACAAACCTGATTACCTTATTTCAGAAATTAATAAGGTTGAAATTAGAGTGGTGTTTATCGTGCTACTAAGGTTTGTAAATAAAAATAAAGTTTTTTTTATTTAAATACAATTTGTTAATTAATTTTATTACTTTTGTATTGCTCTTAAGCATAAAAAGACGTTAGCCTTCAAAAAGCCAAGTTCCTACGTCTTATCTTAAATATTAATCGCCTCAAGGAATTAGACGAAAATAAATAAAATTACACAATGAAAAAATTATATATAATTTTAATCTTTGGAATGTCATTTGCTTCTTTTGGACAGAAATTGAAAACTTTTAAAGGATCGTTTGACGTTGGACTTGCACAATCTGGCAGTGCAACCTACACTTATTTCGAAGATTCTTTAACAAGGGATTTTATAAAACAAGGTTCTTTTAAGTTTATATTTAAAGGGAAGGGAGATTATTCTGGATATAATCAAACCATTACTGGGAATTATGTAAAAGGGTTAAAAAGTGGAATTTGGACATGTGTTATTACAATGCTAGATTTTGGAACTGGGAATCCTTATGAAACAGGAACACTAACAATAATAGCTAATTATAAAAAAGGATATGCAGATGGTAATTGGAAGGAAGTATATTCTTCCAAAAACAGAGAACGAAATTTTGTTCACGGTCAACTTCAATGGCAACCATATAAAGCAATAAAAATAAAAGCTATTAATATGAATTTTAAGAATGGAGTACTAGTTGGTGTAGTTGATATCAATGATGGATTTACTAAATATAAAGTAAAAGGAGGCTTTGACAACAACAGTTTTTGTATTGGAACATGGATAATCAATGATGGGTTTTCTGTTAGAAGTAGAATTTATAAGGATAATTTTCTTTATGAATCTCTTGATAGAAGTAATAATGGAAAGGTTCTAGAAGATCGTAAATATCAAACAGAATATAATAACTATATAAAAGCTAAATCTATGTCTATAAATGAACGATATGAAGCTGGTTTAATTATTGATACTATTTGTGGAAATGAGGTTAAAGAAAGTACAAGTTATATAATAGAGTATCTTACTGAATTATTAAAAAAACAGTATTTCTTTTATGAGTATATTGATGGAGATTTATCATATAAAGAAGGATTAGTAGGTGGGTGCGAGCTTCAAATTAAATACAGACAAAGTAAAAAATAAAATTAAAGTTGAGTTTTAGATTTATTTTAATTTTAAATATATAATACACTATAAATTTCATCTTTCAAAATAATTATTTTGAATATTAACTAAAGTAATAATTATAGAATGGCACTAAGTTATCTAATATATCACCCAAGAAGATGCCAAACCGTTATTGGAAACATGAAAGTGTATCATGACAAGTTTGGTGGAAATGAAGACCCTTATATCTGGGATAATAAGTTTTTGCATACATATTGTCATATAACTCAATTGACAAACGAAGAAGGGCAAATCAATTTTTGGGTTTCAGGGAACTCATATCCAAACTTTACCCAATTATTTTGTGATTGTGTTTTTGTAATTGATAAAAAATACTTTTGGAAGAATGCAAACAATATAGATATGAATGATCCAATTGTTGACAACAATCAAACCTATGAACATCACTATAAATGGCATCTTCAGCATCCAATGAAAAGAAGACGATATACACTTAAAGCAGATAGCGAAAAAAGTTTTCAGCCACAGGATGTAAACAAAAATCTTATTGACATTGTACCGTTCTTAAATCAACAAGGAATAACTACGGATAAACTTATTCAGGTAATTGCAATGACCAAAAATAGAAAGCGTACAATTAGTTCAAGACCTTTCCCATTAGAAATGGATATTGGACTAAAGCTTTATGATTATCTATTTTCAATTTCTACAATAAAACTTTTTGGTAAGCAACTTAGAAATAAACATCCAAACACAAATATATACAACGAAAGCTGATACTAAAATTCAATTAAATGAAATCCAAATATAATAATTTTATAACAATATATCATATATGTTTTAGAAATTATTTAATATAGATTATGCTATCTTCTTCTCATTTATATTTAAACCCGAGCTTTGGTTATAAGACCTCACCCCAACCCTCTCCAAAGGAGAGGGCGGAATACAGAGCAATATACAATGATTCATTTTATCTAAAGATAAGTTGTCTTTTCTTCTTCTCATTTATATTTAAACCCGAGCTTTGGTTATAAATAAAAATCAATTACGAATTAAAAATTACAAATTGTAATATATTTTATTCGTATCTTTGTAAAAAAAATAAGCAATGGACTTACAAACAAAGAAAATAAACTTTATACAAGAATTTCTGAGGATTAATAGTGAAGAACTGATTAAAAAACTTGACAACTTGCTCCATAGCGAAAAGCGAAGAATTTACGAACAAGACTTAAAACCAATGTCAATTGAAAGTTTCAATGCAGCTATTGATCAATCTGAAGAAGATGTAGAGAATGGCAGAGTAGTAAATGCCAGAGAACTCCGAAAAGATATTGAAGAATGGAAGTAAAAGTGACATCGCAATGACGGCTTGGTTAATTGCAATGACATGATGGTATTGAGATTTATCCGATAAGCGGTTTAAAACCGCTAACCGGAAAGACAAAAAAATAAAGAAGGGCTGCCAAATCAATGACAGCCCTTCTTTTATTATAAAACTTCAAGTACTTTAAGTTTTTCAAGTACTTCCTTTAGTTTCTTGGAGGACGAGGTAACAATACTTTTCTGGAAAGCTTAAGTTTACCTGTCTTTTTATCTAGTTCAACTAATTTAACCTGGATTTTATCACCTACTTTTATACCGGAGTCTTCCATACTTTCAATGCGTCTCCAATCTATTTCCGAGATATGTAGTAACCCATCTTTACCAGGAATAATTTCTACAAAAGCACCAAAAGGTTGTATGCTTTTGACAACTCCGTCATAAATCTGTCCAATCTCAGGAACAGCAGTGATATTCTTAATTTTTTCAAGAACTAAATCGATAGAATCTTTATCAGCTGAAGCTATATCGATAATACCAAATTCACCTTCTTCAACAATAGAAATAGTAGTTCCTGTTTCGCGTTGCATTTCCTGAATAACTTTACCACCAGTACCAATAATAGCACCAATAAATTCCTTAGGAATCTTAATCTGTACAATACGAGGTACGAATGGTTTATAATCTTCGCGTGGTTCGGTAATAGCTTTAGCCATTTCGCCAAGTATATGAGCTCTGCCTTCTTTAGCTTGAGCTAATGCTTCAGCAAGTACCTGATATGACAAACCATCTACTTTAATATCCATCTGGCAAGCAGTAATACCATCTTTAGTACCTGTAACTTTAAAGTCCATATCACCAAGATGATCTTCATCACCTAATATGTCAGATAAAACAGCATACTTACCTGTTTTGCTATCACTAATCAAACCCATTGCAATACCTGATACCGGCTTTGGAATCTTAACACCTGCATCCATAAGAGCTAATGTACCTGCACAAACAGTTGCCATTGATGACGAACCATTTGATTCAAGAATATCAGAAACAATTCTTATAGTATAAGGATTGTCTTCACCTTGAGGTATAACAAATTTCAAAGCTCTCATTGCTAAATTGCCATGACCAACTTCTCTTCTACCTGTTCCTCTATTCATTCTAACTTCACCAGTTGAAAAAGGAGGGAAATTATAATGTAATATAAAATCATTGGTGCCTTCGAAAATAGCACCATCAATCATTTGCTCATTTAATCTTGTTCCCAGTGTAACTGTTGTCAACGATTGAGTTTCACCTCTAGTAAACAATGCTGAACCATGTGCTGATGGTAAAAAGTCAGTTTCGCACCAGATAGGACGAATTTCATTTAATTTACGTCCATCAAGACGTGTTCTTTCGTTTACAATTACATCTCTAACAGCTTCTTTGTGGATATCATGGAAATAATGTTTGATAAGGAAAGCTTTTTCTTTCTTTTCTTCATCACTCATTGGTTCAATAAAAGTTTCTAATACCTTTTCAAAGCTTTCTTTACGCACTTTCTTATTAGCAATACCTTTTTTAGCTATTTCATAAAGATCAGCATAAACAGCAGCTTTCATTTTTTCTTTAAATTCAAGATCGTTTGTTTCGTGACAATAAACTCTTTTTACTGTAGAACCAACCATCTCTGCAAGCTCTAGCTGAGCTTTACATTGTATTTTTATAGCTTCATGACCTACTTTTAAGGCTTCGATCATAGCATCTTCAGATACTTCTTTCAGTTCGCCCTCAACCATCATGATATTATCAATAGAAGCAGCTATCATTAGATCAAGATCTGCTGTTGGAATATCATTAATAGGTGGGTTTACAATATATTCTCCATTTATTCTAGCTACACGTACTTCCGAAATTGGTCCATTAAATGGGATATCAGAAACAGCAAGAGCAGCAGATGCAGCCAAAGCAGCCAATGAATCAGGAGCGGTATTTCTATCCCCTGAAATTAAAGTAATAATTACCTGTACTTCCGCATGAAAATCATCTGGGAACAAAGGTCTCAATGCTCTATCAACTAATCTTGATATTAATATTTCATATTCAGATGGACGAGCTTCTCTTTTAAAAAAGCCTCCGGGAAATCTTCCTACAGCTGCATATTTTTCTTGATAATCTACAGAAAGGGGCATGAAGTCAACATTCTCTGCTGCTTCTTGTTTTGCTACAACAGTAGCTAATAACATTGTGTTTCCCATTCTAACCACAGCTGCACCATCAGCTTGACGTGCTAATTTTCCGGTTTCAATAGTTATTGTTCTACCGTCGCCAAGTTCTATGACTTTTGAAATTGCTTGCATATTTAGTTTTTTTAAATACAAAAAAAGGCAATTATAAGTCTAATTGCCTTTTTACTTTTTTTTAGTTCTATTAAAATTATTTTCTTAAGTTAAGCTTCTTTATGATAGCTCTGTATCTTTCGATATCAACATCTTTCAGATAAGAAAGTAATTTACGTCTTCTACCAACCATTCTAACTAAAGAACGTTCTGTTGATTTATCTTTTCTGTTCACTTTTAAGTGTTCAGTAAGATGTTTTATTCTAAATGTGAATAAAGCTACCTGAGATTCAGTTGTTCCGCTGTCGAATTCAGATTTTCCGTATTCTTTGAAAATGTCTTGTTTTGTTCCTGTTGTTAATTGCATACCTAAGAAATTATGTTCCGTCCTTAAAATGAGTTTGCAAAAGTAATAATTATTTTGAAACTTTTAGTATATTTATTGAATATTTTTTACTTTTAAATATATATTCTTTTTTTATGGGATAATATTAGTTCAAATACAAATGATTATGATTTGATAATAAAAACAATTATTTATTTTTTATGTTTACAATGATATATTATTTTACTTTGCATAAAAATTAGAATGATAAATTAAAAACTCATAATTATGAACATAATCATTACAGGAGCAGGGAAGGGAATTGGTTTTGAAACTGTAAAAGCTTTTAGCAAAGATCCCAATAACAATATAATTACCATTTCACGTAATATTGATCAATTGAAAAATCTTGAAATTTTAGGTGAGAATACTTTTCTTTTCCCTATTTCATACGATTTATCTGATATTAATTTTGATTTAAAAGAAAGAATAGGTTCACATTTTAATAAAATTGATATTCTTATTAATAATGCAGGATTACTTATCAACAAACCGTTTGATGATTTAACCGATAATGATTTTGATCAGATGTTTAATATAAATGTGAAAAGTGTTTTTAAACTGATAAATCTTTTGCTGCCATTTTTTCAACCAGAGTCTCATATTGTAAATATAAGTAGTATGGGAG
>JBAXLO010000147.1:0-11783 GCA_037134755.1 Bacteroidota bacterium
ACAAAGAAAATGTTGAAATAAATACTAAAACCGGAAACAATAGGGGCGTTTGTAAGACGTGCTTTTTTGCTTCAATTAACCCTCGTTAATTTTTCAACAAAGATACTAAATATAATTGAAATCAAAATAACAAAATTAAAAATTAAAAATAAAATTAATTCTTAAAATGAAGATTCATTCACAATAATGAGATTTATTAGTATATTTGCAGAAAATAAAACTAATAATATGAAAAATATTATAAAGTATCTATTCATTATATTAATTGTCATTATTACTTCGTGCGAAAAGGATCCTAATAGTACTGATACTATATTTTATGGAACTGTAGTAGATTCCAAAACAAATCAACCAATACAAGGAGCAACTATTTCTTACTATTGGAGCTCTTATGATTTGATGCCAAGTGCTTCAGAATATGTTACCAAAACAGATAAGGAAGGTAAATATAATTTTAGACTAAGAGTTCCTTACTATAATATTGATGGATATCATTTTACATTTACTGTTAATTATCCGGGATATTTAGGCAGTTATATTTGGTATACACCTGGTTTAATAAATCAAAACAATAATAAATTAATTAAATACGCTTTTCTAAAAATTCATATTAAAAATACTTCACCCTATAATGTACATGACCATTTTTCTTTATATTGGACAGATTATGATAATACTGACGAAGGTTATGATGGATACGGAACAAATATAGATACGACTATAACACGAGTTGTAGCATCCAATAATAATTGTGAAATCAAATGGGAAGTATTAAAAAACAATTCATTTAATCAATATAATGAAAACATATATATATCGAGTAGCGATACTAATTATTATACTATCTTTTACTAATCCTATTTTTGCTCAGGTAAAAGATACATTAGTAAAAAAGGAATTTGGAGTTAAGTTATCTGCAGGTTCTCAAATAAACCTTAAAGGGATTTACTATACAGGTGGATTATATTATTCAAAAAAAAGAATACAATACACTTTACAATATAGTTATTATGGATATAATTATGTAAATCTTTCAGGAGTTGATTTTAATGGTAATCTCGAATATGTAAGTTATATTTCAGCTTTAGTTGGATATAATATTCCTTTTCATAAATGGACGTTTACAATAAACGGTGGATTAAATTATGGGAATGGAGGATTTTTAATAAATAATACTACTTATAATTATGGGTACTCAACACAAGTTTTAACTACTTATATTCAAACTAATTTCTTTGGTGGTCATTTAAATTTTGATATTAAATATAAGCTAACTAATAGAATAAAAGTAGCTTTATCAGCTAATGCTATTAATAATTTCTATTATAAAAATGATCCTTATGATGCCTCACTAGATAAACCAAGATTTTCAATTAAATATCTTGGTTTAAATTACGGTTTACAATTAGGTGTTAATTTTAAAATAAAATAAATGGAATAAAATATCACTTTGTATTCATAATTATTGATTAAATACATTTTAGTCCTTCGTAATTCATAATTTGTAATTTGTCTTTCAACTTTAGACGCTTCTTCATTAATAATTCATAATTAATAGCATTCGATTACATTAATTAGTATTTTTGCACACTATTTATAACAATAATTTTGTATGATAAAGTCAATGACCGGCTACGGCAAAGCAAGTTGCGAGACAGAGAATAAACGCATAACTATAGAGTTAAAATCTTTAAATAGTAAGCAATTAGATATAAATGCTAAGTTGCCTTCTGCTTATCGCGAAAAAGAACCTGAGATTAGAAATATAATTTCTAATAAGCTCGAACGTGGGAAGATTGATTTGTATATAACATACGAAATTACAGGAGCAATTTCTGATTATTCAATTAATAAAAACACAGCTATCTCGCATTATCGCGAACTTAAAGAGTTGGCTAAAGAACTGGGCGAAGAGCCTAAGGATTACTTTTCGTTGCTTATTAAAATGCCCGATATATTTAATTCTTCTACTGATAACGTGAGCGAGGAGGAATGGGAGCGTTTTATAAATGCGATAGAGGAAGTTGTGGCAAAAGTCGATGGTTTTAGAATAGCCGAAGGGGATATATTAAGAAAGGATATCGAAGGGCGTATTTGTTTGATTGAAGAATTGTTGAATACGATTGAACCTTTTGAGAAAGCTAGATTAAATATTATTAAAGATAGAATTAAAAATAATCTAACCGAGATCATTGATACCAATAAAGTAGATAAAAATCGTTTTGAACAAGAACTTATTTATTATCTTGAAAAAATAGATATTACCGAAGAAAAGATTCGTTTAAAGAAGCATTTAGACTATTTTATTGATACTTTAAATGAAAAGACATCTTCAGGTAAAAAACTTTCTTTTGTTACACAAGAGCTAGGTAGAGAAATAAATACAATAGGTTCGAAAGCAAATGATGTGGACATCCAAAAAATAGTTGTGCGCATGAAAGATGAGCTTGAGAAGGTGAAAGAACAACTTGCAAATATCTTGTAAATAGGATTTGATCTTAAAAAACCTTTCGTCATTATGAATAGTTTATATGCTACATCTTTCCTGACAGATATCTTCTCAACTGTCAGGAATAAATCAAAAAAGATTATTAAACAAGTCAGGATGAAAACCCTGACAGGAGTTTCTATAACACTGTTATTAATGTTAGTAATTAATTTTACAGCAAAAAGTCAGGATACTATTTATGTAAGAAGGATGCTTGATTCACTAACTTCGCCTTCGATGAACGGTAGGGGATACGTGAACGAAGGTAATAAAACTGCTGCATTATTTCTTAATAACGAGTATAGTAAGATGAAACTTCAGAAGTTCCGGGATACCTACATGCAACCCTATTTTAAATCGATAAATACCTTCCCGGGAAAGATGGATGTGCGTTTTAATAAAACTACGCTTAAACCTGACATTGATTACATTGTTGCACTTTCGTCGCCTGCCATAAAAGGAAAATATAAGATAGTAAAACTCGATAGTACTAATTTTAATTCTCAGGAAGACATTGATAAATATCTAAAAAAGAATTATAAAAATAAATTTATCCTTATTGATAAAAGAGGTATTAAAGACACTAATGTTACTAAGTTTATTCAATCAAACAACAGGTTCAACAAGTTTAATGCTAAGGGGTATATTTATGTTAGCGATAAGCTTGTATGGGGTGCTTCGGATGGGATTATTGTAAATAAGTTTGTTAAGATAACTATTACTACTAAACTTCTTTCATTGATAGATCCTAAGAAGTTAACTATCGAAACAGAAGCAGAGTACAAGACCGATTATAATTTGTATAACTTGGTGGGATATGTCAAGGGCAAGTCAAACCCTGATTCATTTTATGTATTTACTGCACATTATGATCATATAGGACGAATGGGTAAAGATACTTATTTCCCGGGTGCTAACGATAATGCAAGCGGTACTTCAATGGTTCTTGACCTGGCTAATTATTATTCCACACCTGAACATCAACCGGAGTATTCAATAGCTTTCTTAATCTTTTCGGGAGAAGAATGTGGTTTATGGGGTTCTGAATATTATTCATCGCATCCTGAGTTTCCTTTATCTAAAATTAAGTTCTTGATTAACCTCGATATGGTTGGTACCGGCAGCGATGGAATAACGATGGTTAATGCTACTACCTTTAAGGAACAATATAAAAAAATGAATGAGATAAATAAGAAGAACAATTATCTAAAAACTATTGCTGAAAGAGGAGAGTCGTGCAATAGTGATCATTGTCCTTTTTATCAGAAAGGCGTTCCGGCAATATTTATCTTTACCATGGGAAGCGAGGATTCTGAATATCATAATATCTTTGACACCTCAGCTAAGCTACCTTTAACTAAATATACGAGCTTGTTTAAGCTGCTGGTTGACTACATCAAAAATTATGAATTATGAATTATGAATGAAAAAGATAATATAATTAAAATTAAGAGTTTTCAGTTTGCGATAAGAGTTATTAATTTATATAAACATTTATGTTCAGAAAAGAAAGAATTTGTAATAAGCAAACAATTATTACGTTCGGGAACATCGATTGGTGCTAATGTTCGTGAAGCTGTAAATGCTCAAAGCAAACCTGATTTTATTTATAAATTATCAATAGCTCAAAAGGAATGTGATGAAACAAGTTATTGGTTGGAGCTTTTAAAAGAAACAGACTATATAAATGAAAGCGAATATATAAGTATACATAATGATGCAATGGATATATTAAAAATAATACGGAGCATTATTTTAACAACTAAACAAAATATTAAGTAATTATGAATTATAAATTATGAATTATGAATGGAAAAAATAGTTTAAGTTTGTAGGGAAATATATATTGAAGCTTCAATATCTTTTCTATCTACTTCTTTATAAACTTTTTGTTTTTAAATGTTTTCATTCATAATTCATAATTCATAATTCATAATTAAACACTCATAATTATTGAATTAATGATTGCATTAGAAAATACAATTGTTTCGGATGATGTGCACAAAGTTTGTTTTGTGTGCGATTTAAATAAATGTAAAGGCATCTGCTGTGTTGAAGGTGATGCCGGCGCTCCTCTTGATGAAGAAGAGATTAGTATTCTTGAAGATGAGATTGATGAAATACTCCCTTATCTAACACCGGGAGGACTAAAGTCGATAGAAGAGAATGGCGTTTTTGATTATGATTCACAGGGTAATTATGTTACTCCTTTAATTAATCATCGCGAATGTGCCTTTTGTTATTTTGATGAAGGCATTGCTAAGTGTGCTATCGAAAAAGCTTATGAAGAAGGCAAAGTTAAGTTTCAGAAACCTATTTCATGTCATTTATATCCTATCAGAATACAAAAGTATAAAGATTTCGATGCTGTTAATTATCACAAATGGCCTGTATGCGAAAAGGCTTTAGTAAATGGGAAACGTTTAAATGTTACCGTTTTTGAATTCCTTAAAGTTCCTTTGATAAGAAAGTACGGGGTTAAATGGTATAAAGAATTAGAACAGCTTATTAAAACATCTAAATAATAATTATAATAATTAATACGATGATTAAATTAGGTATAATTGGAGGTTCAGGATTAGAGAACTTGAAGCTATTTACACAATGTGAGGAAATATTTTGCAATACTATCTTTGGTGAACCAAGTTCATCATTATTCAAAGGTGTAATGGGCAACACTGAAGTAGTGATTATCTCCAGGCACGGAAGAAAACATACGATAACTCCTACTAATGTAAATAACCGTGCAAATATTACCGCTTTAAAAGAAGCGGGTTGTACACATATAATTGGCACTACCGCTTGTGGTAGTTTAAAGGAAGAAATTAAACCCGGGGATCTTGTTTTCCTTGATCAGTTTATTGATTTTACCCGTAATCGTGTTCTTACTTTCTTTGACAGCTTTGAGCCCAATAATATGAAACATACTCCAATGGCAGATCCTTTTTCGAAAAAATTAAGGACACTATTAATTGATTCTGCAAAAGAATTAAATCTTAATTATCATTCAGCAGGCACAGTAGTAACTATAGAAGGTCCTCGTTTCTCGACAAGAGCAGAATCAAAGATGTTTAGATACTGGGGAGCTGATGTCATCAATATGAGTACTGCCCCTGAGGCTGCTCTGGCTAATGAAGCTGAAATTCCTTATGCTGCAATTGCTCTTAGTACTGATTATGATTGTTGGAAAATAAATGAAGAACCTGTAACTTGGGAAGCTGTTTTAAAGATATTTAATCAGAATGTTAGCAATGTTACAAGTCTATTAGCAAATGTTATTAACAAAATGAATAGTTAATAAACATTTATTGTTAATAAATAAATTTTTCTTCCTGTTTATCTGACTTCTTATTTTGTATATTTGTGCTTATTATTTAAGCCTGATGAAACATTGTTTATTAACCATATCATTTCTGTTGTTACTTGCCTCAATGGCAAGTGCTCAGGTTTTAGATAGTAGTAGTAAAGTATTGCCAATTTACAAAGGAGAAAAGATAGCAAGTCTTGATAAATTTACTGGTTGGTGCATGCAAAACGATGGTGAATGGGTAAGTGGCACAAATAAAATACCAAATGACCGAACAGTTATTAGTCCTAAATCAGATGAATTTAAAATAGGTAAAGATAACATTTCATTAATGGAAATGTATTTGCTTACTTATGATAAGAAAGAATATGTATTATTAGCTATCTATTCTGATGATGGATATTATGAACTGCCGGTGCTTAAATCAAATTGGAAAACAAAGAAAATTATTTCTTTTTATGTATTTGATAAAAGAAAATTATATAAACTACTTGCTGATACCACTTCTAAAAAACCTTACTCTGTTAATTTGAATGTCTGGTGTAGTGGTGTAATTGACAATGTTAACAGACACACTAATCTTAAAAATATAGCTTCAGAAGCTATCATAAAAACTAAATCAAATATTATATCTAATTCATCAAATCTTATATTCTCTTTGTATCCAAATACAAAAGACGAAAAGGATAAAATGTATTTTAAGATAACAAAGACCTATACCAAGAAGTCAATCTATGATTATTATCTTTTACCCGAAAATCAGGAGAAATTGTTTAGCCGCTTCTATTATGAAGCAGACAGAGACGATTTTGATAACTTTATTAATACTATTATTTCTCAAGGCGATAATACTAACAAAACGTTTGGTTCTTCATCTGAAGACATAGCAAAACCATGGGAGCAAGATACTGCTGAGCTTCGTTTTAATATTTATAAAGAGAAACCTTTATTTGAAGAAAATAATCAAAAGGATGAAATAAAACAAGACACTATTGATTTCTATAATTCTAAAGACAAAACAGAATCTAACTATGCTAAAACTGTAGGAGCTACTTCTTTTAATAGTAAGAAAGATTATGGTAAGAAACATAAGATAACACATACCACTACTGCCAAAGATATTAAATCAAAGGATGCTATATATAGAACTATCAATACTACAACAAGTAGTGAAGATGATACTTTAGCTATTCAAAAGAATAACAAAGAAACTATTTTATCAAACCCTATTAAAAAAGGATATTCTGTTGATGAACATGAAAATATTATCCTTTGCGATTCAATTAAAACACTCATCTCTCAAGAGAAAAAACTATTGGCTGAATTAAAGCAAACATCTGAAAAGCTATCTCAGCAGATGAATAAACCAACAATAATAGTTAAAGATACTGTATATATTACTAAACAAATAACTAATAATAATACCGTAAATCAACCTTTGCCTATTGTTAAGGAAAATGCAAATATAGTTTCAAATAATAATAATCCATATGTTAATACGGATTCTATTGAAGCTGCTAAAATTAGAGAGAGGTTATTAGGCAATACACATAAGATACAGAATACGGAAACACAAAGTATAACATCTAATAAAAAGCATATTCAAATAATGCTTGAACCCAATAATCCAATTGATACTAATAAAACTGAGCAACAAAATCTAACAAAATCTAATCTTTCTGAGAATAATAGCTATGCTTATCCTGACCCATACAAAGAAGTTAAGCAGAATGAAAAAGTAAACTCTTATTCAAATGAAATGGGAGCACAAAAGGTTAAAAACTTTACTAAGAATCAAGAAAAAAGAAAAGAAGTAAAGCTAATGACTAATTATAATGTAGATGAAATCAGAGATACTGTTTTGCCTTATTATAATAATGTTAATTACAATACTAATTATAATACTAATAAGTCATCTTACATAAGTAGCGTACTAACGGATCCTTTAAGCAATAAAAAGAAAATAAATCTTTTGATTGCGATGTCGGAAATTAATACAGGATTTAATTTAAATAATGATTTTTCAGAAGAAGGAACAGCGGTTTCACAAGGAAAAATTGCCTTAGATACTGTTGCCGGTAAAGTGTTTTATAGTATTCAGATAGGTTGTTCCTCTAATATGACATCTGAATTAAAATATCGTAATGTATACAATATAACTGAACGTATGTTCTTATTTACTTATGGCATACAATATAAATATTGTGTGGGTGTATTTAAGAAGTACAAAGATGCAGCTGCACATCTACGAAAAGTATTAGCCGAAACAAAGCTCCCCGGAGCATATATAGTAAGTTTCGTTAACGGGAAATTAGTACCTATTACTGTTGCTAAGACTAAATCATTCGAGACACGAGTTCCTTTTACACAAGTAACATCAACAAAAAAATAAAAGCCTCCAATATTTAAATTGAAGGCTTTCTTCTTATAAATTTAGGTATATCGCTTCGTCTTTTAGATTTTCTTTATACGTTGATTAACGATACTTGCAATTTTATCGATACTAATCCTATCTTGCTTCATCGTATCACGTTCGCGGATTGTAACGGTGTTATCTTCTAAAGTCTGAGTATCTATAGTAATACAATAAGGAGTTCCAATTGCATCCTGACGACGATAACGGCGACCGATAGAATCTTTTTCCTCGTAACTGCACATAAAATCAAGTTTGATTACATCCATGATTTCGCGAGCCTTTTCAGGCATACCATCTTTTGCTACAAGCGGAAGCACTGCAACTTTAATTGGAGCAAGTACAGGTGGAATGCATAATACAACTCTTTCGGAACCATCTTCGAGTTTTTCTTCTTTAAAAGAATGACTTAAAACAGCAAGGAAAGTACGGTCTAAACCTATAGAAGTTTCTATTACATAAGGAACATAACTTTCGTTTAATTCAGGATCGAAATATTGAAGTTTCTTACCCGAAAACTTTTGATGAGCATTTAAATCAAAGTCTGTTCTTGAGTGAATACCTTCCAATTCTTTGAAACCAAATGGAAATTCAAACTCAATATCAGTAGCTGCATTAGCATAATGAGCAAGCTTTTCGTGATCGTGGAAATGATATTTGCTTTGAGGTATCCCTAAAGAAAGATGCCAGTTGATACGTTCTTTTTTCCAGTATTCAAACCATTTAAGTTCTTCTCCCGGACGAACAAAGAATTGCATTTCCATTTGCTCAAATTCACGCATACGGAATATAAACTGACGGGCTACTATCTCGTTTCTAAATGCTTTACCTATCTGTGCTATCCCGAAAGGAATCTTCATTCTTCCTGATTTCTGAACGTTTAGGAAGTTAACAAAGATACCTTGTGCTGTTTCCGGACGAAGGAATATCTGATTAGAATCTTCGCTAAGCGACCCCATTTGTGTGGAGAACATAAGATTGAACTGACGTACATCTGTCCAGTTACGTGTGCCTGAAATAGGGCATACAATCCCCAACTCTTCTATTAAAGTTTTTACATCAGCAAGGTCTTCTTTTTCTAAAGCCGAATAAAATCTTTTGTTTATAGCTTCTATCTTAGCTATATATTCAACTACGCGTGGATTAGTTGCTTTGTATTGTTCTTCGTCAAAAGCATCACCAAATCTCTTTGCAGCTTTTTCCACTTCCTTATTGATTTTATCCTGAATTTTAGCTACATGTTCTTCAACTAAAACATCAGCACGATAGCGCTTTTTCGAATCTTTGTTATCAATCAAAGGATCATTAAAAGCATCAACATGACCGGATGCTTTCCAGATTGTTGGATGCATAAATATTGCGGAATCAATACCCATGATGTTTTCATGATATTGCACCATCGACTTCCACCAATATGCTTTAATGTTATTTTTTAGTTCAACACCATTCTGACCATAGTCATAAACAGCTGCCATACCGTCATATATTTCGCTTGACGGAAATATAAACCCATACTCTTTAGCGTGGGATATTATTTTTTTGAATACTTCTTCGTTATTTGCCATGCTGCAAAAGTAATCAAAATATTTTAAACTGAAATTATAGTTTTTAAAAGAGTCATTAGTAATTCGTAATTCGTAATTGATTCCCGATTTCCGGCTTAGCGGTTTTTTCTATACTTATCTGCTAAGCGGACTAGAACCGCTAAGCAGAAATCAAAAAGCTCCCACCAAATTAATGATGAGAGCTTCTTACAACTTTAAGTACTTCAAGTGCTTCTTAAAGTTACCTTGTCTTATTAATATTAATTATAATAGTACCGTTTAAGGCAGGATTTACAAATGCTGCATTGATCATTTTAGCATTTCCAATTCTTATTTTCTTATTTACTATTTTTAATTTGCTATTTGGTGGCACTGTTATTGAATATTCGGCTACTGAAGTAGGTGTAACTTCTGAGAAGAAGATTTTTACAGCACTATTATTAGGATTACCAACCATTATTGAACCACCTATAGGGAATATCTTTTCAAAATTACTGGCTATCGTACCTGCAATAATATTCAGTGCAATCTGATTGGGTTTCAGTTTTGTTTTATCTGTTTGATTTGGTTTAAGTAATTTAGCATTAAAACTATTTATCACTCCTCTTAAATCATTAAAGTTGATAGATATTAAATCCCCAAAATCCTGACGCATTACGCCATAAGCTTCATGTACTATTTCATCAACTAAGCTACGATCTTCTCTAACTGTTCCTTTTTCTGTTCCTTTAGTTTTTGCTTTTAATTTTAAGTCTTCAACCCATAAAGTTGCTTCAGCCATTGCTAGGGCTATTATAGGCTTAGTAGCCATTAATTTCAGCCAGCTATCCAAAAAGATTAGTTGATCTCCCTGACTCCCTTTTCTGAAAGCAGTTTTATTATTAAAATATAATAATTCAACTATAGTTTCATCATCATCAGTAGCAGTTCGGATTTTACGTTCCATCTTTTTCAAAAAAGGAGACAAGGTGCTAAATTTAGCATCATATGCATTTACATCTTCAGTTACCAAGTCGATATCTCTGTTTCTGTTGGTTAGATAATCTAAATATTTATCAGAAACAATACCGTCACGATCTATCATTATTTGTATTTTGGGTGTTATTATCCCACTACTTATTCTAATAACGTGATCATTAAGCATAGCCATTGTTCTGTCAATTGGTTTGCCTTTAATCTTACTAAATTCAGAAGACAGATGAAGAAATTCTGCTGTTTCCGATTTGTTCAATTCATAAAAAATTATCATATTGTAATTATTTTGTCGATATTAATAAAAAGAAATTTTTCCGGTTTTGCCGAAAAATAAAAGTATAATTAAGAATAAACAGCTATGTAATTTATGATATCCTATGAACGATATGCCTGAATAACCTTAAAATGAAGAATTTTTCAAAAGAAATTGTTGTTTTCATTTTTCTTGCTCTTATCTGATAATTATTTGTACAGATAATAGACCCCAAAATTACTAATTAAAACGATATAAATTAAGATATCTTAATATTTATTCACATTTTTTGAATTATTAACATTTGGATTAAAACTACACAACATTTGTACACCAAATTAATTTGCGCAGCAACTCAAATTTTCAGGATGGCATAAAAACTTTTTGGGGACATACTCGTTAAAAAAGTATAGCCCCAAATCCTTTTGGGGAGGTTCTCGTTAAAAAAGTATAGCCCCAAAACCTTTTGGGGACATACTCGTTAAAAAAGTTTAGCCCCAAAACCTTTTGGGGACGTTCTCGTTAGAAAAGTATAGCCCCAAAACCTTTTGGGGAGGTTCTCATATTTTTGGGAAGCCCAAAAAACGTTTTGGGGACGTTCCAAAAATAAATGTACTCCTCCAAAATATTTTTAATGACTATTTATATTATGAGTAGGATGCTTTTTCTTTTTTCTTACACTTATATATTATGTATGCCGTGTATATGCAATCTTATTGCATTCGAGTAATTTTTTATTAATGAAACCAAAAAAAATAATGTTAAAATAAATTGAGATACTATATATATGTTGTATCTTTGTA
>JBAXLO010000148.1:0-11759 GCA_037134755.1 Bacteroidota bacterium
AATCATATCTAATAGTATCAGTAGAGAAATCAACTGAATCACTCCAGGTTTCTATACTATTTCTATGTTTAATTTCTATATAATGGTATCCGGTTATTCCTGCTGATAATGAAATTGTAATTAAACCATTATTATTTAAATTAACTCCATAAAAAACAGTATCAATAGGAAATGAAGAAACAACATCAGCAGTAATATTCGTTTTTCTAATCAAAACCATAAGAGTATCAACTATAGTACCCGGAAAATTTTTATATAAATCACCGGTATCCCAATTTAAACCAAGTGTTTGATTCATTAAACCTGTAGTACTATTAAAATATTCCTGAAGCATAGCAGTAATTTTTAATGTTTTTGTTTGAGGAAGCAAAGTAGTTATTGTCCCAGTAAGAGGTGCTGCTGTTAAATAAACAGGACCATCTGTACAGGATAAAACATTAGCTGCAAATATATAATAATAGTATGGTGTGTTCATATTCAGATTTATATCAGAAATATTTGTGCCTGTTTGATATGACACCACTACACCTCCTCCTAAAGGATCATTAGTATTGTATGTAGTCCCGTTAAGAGGTGCTACACTTAAAGAGCTTAATGTACTTCTTACTATTAAATAATGGTCTGCTTCTGAAGCGATGAAAGAACCACTAACAGTGGTAGTGCCAGATGCTAAAATAATATTTGAAGGTTGTGTCACAGGATAAGGGAATGACACTGTAGCAATAGTTGAATTAGCAGAAGAACATGCACCACTGGTAACAACAGCTCTGAAATAAGTTGTAACTGTTATATTAGGTGTTGTTAATGAAGCTGTAGTTGCTCCACTTCCACCAGTAACATTTGTCCAATTGGTATTACCATCGGCTGACTGTTCCCATTGGATAGTTCCATTATAAGCAGTTAATGTTATAGAAGTATTACCATTATAACATATTAATGGATTAGTTGCAGTAGCTGTTCCACCAACTGATAGATTATTTACTGTAACCATTGCAGAAGTTGAATTAGTGGCCGAACATACACCACTGGTAACATAAGCTCTGTAATAAGTTGTAGTTGTTAGATCAGGTGTTGTGTAAGTATCAGTAGTTGCACCGCTTCCACCTATTGCAATTGACCAATTCAAATTGTCAGAAGATTGTTGCCATTCTATAGTACCTGTATATCCGGTTAAAGTAATAGTTGTACTGCTTCCATTACATAATGAAGAAGTTGTGGCTGTAGCTGTGCCGCCAACTGAAGGAGTAATAACATTAAATGCACCTGAAATAGCACTGCTAACATTTGTTCCACATCCTGTAACAACACAATAATAATAAAGAGTTCCAACTGTTGTGGCTTGAGGAGTGTAGGTATTCGTTTCTGCACCATTAAATGAACCAAGAGAAGTTCCTCCGGAAGTACTTGCAGCTGTATTACTATACCATTGATATGTTATGTTAATACCGGTAGCTGTTACTGAGATTGGAGTAAAAGTACCATTAAGGCATGTTGTTTGTGTTGCAGTAGACTGACTATTTATTGCTGTAGTGCCAACTGTAACAACAGGACAAACTTTTACTGTAGAATTACGTAGTTTAGTACCATAGGTTCCTCCCCAAACTGGTACACTATAGCTTGCATCTTCAAAATAAACATATCTTACGCCGGTTCCATAATTGCTAAAAATATTACTTGTAGTAGTCCATGGTACGTTATTACCAAGATTAGTATATCCAGGAGTACCTGGTGTAGTATAGGTAGAAGGATTAGACCATGATGTTACTGAAGCTGAAGCTGAATTTCGTAACTGAGTTAACAATCCATACCATCCAGCTGCATCAGCTCTAGTACTAAATTCATCAGAAACATATATGTATGGTTGTTCATCTAATTCAGTTGTTGAATAACCGGCAGCTACTAAATCAATAATTTGAGATTTATATGCTGATGTATAAGTAGTAACAAAATTTACAGGAGTGTTTTCTGTTGCCCACGTACCGGTAAAAGTCCAACCGGTAGCTGTTCCTAAATCTCCGCTTGGATTTACAATAAGATCACCGGTAGAAATACATCCTTTTGCATCTATTACATTAATTAGTTGATAATTTGTAGTTGCTGTTGGACTAACTGAAAATGTGCTTCCGTTATACAAAGCACTTACTACGGTATTTGTACCTCCTGAAGGAAGATAGGTTAATGTAAACGGACCGGCAGAATTACCGACATTGAAAGTTAAATTTGTAGAGCCTCCCGGACAAATTATTGTAGAACCGGAAAGTATAGGAGTTGTTGTGTAGGGGTTATTTACTGTAGCTGTATAACTACTTGTGCTGGTTGCTGTGCCGATAAGAGTTGATACTGCAACTGTTCCATTAGAGGCAGTACCTATCATTGCTGTTATTAAGCTAGGGCTGTGAACTGTAAAACTTGTTACTGAAATTCCTCCTACACTAACTGTTAAGGCTCCCGAAAGACTTGTCCCGTTAATAGTAAGTATTCCACCAACACAACCGGTTGATGAACCCAGACTTGTTATTACTGGGGGGAATGTAGATGCACTGCCGCTAAGTGGTGATGCAACTGTATATACAGGACCACCCGAACAGTTCGTATTGTTAACAGCATATACATAATAATAATAGGTATTTGAAAGACTAATATTATTATTATCATTGAATGATGTTCCTGTTTGATATGCAACAACAGTATCGTTATTAATACCCGATATTATCTGACCGGCAGAATATGTAATTCCGTTGAGAGGTGTTGTAGGATTAGAACTTGCACTACGTACTATCAAATAATGATCAGCACTTGGTGTGCCGTTTGAAGCTGTAAATGAACCGGTAATAGCAGAAGAGTTTGGAGTTAAAACTAAAGCGGTAGGTTGATTTGCCGGATAGCTGCAACCTGTATAGGTATTATTTGTAAGTGGAGATGTTGCGAAATAAATAGGACCATTAGTACACCCTGACAAATTAGATGCAAACACATAATAATAATAAAGTGTAGCAGATGTTAGAGGTCCAATATCAGAAAATGATGTTCCTGTTTGATATGCGATAACTGTACCCTCTCCTAATGGAGTGCCATTAGTATATGTAGTCCCATTTGCAGGTGTTGCATTAAGTGAACTTGAAGTGCTTCTTACTATAAGATAATGGTTAGCATTAGCTGAGGCAGTATAAGAACCCGAAATAGTAGTTGGAGTTGTTGTAAAAGTTAAGCCTGTAGGTTGAGTTAAAGGAGACACGCAATAAGTATAGGCATTATTACTTATTGAATTTGCTGAATAATATGGTCCACCCATGCAGATAGCATTAGCCGAATAAACAAAATAATAATAAAGTGTACCCGGTGTAAGATTAACATCTGTAAATGATGTTCCTGACTGATATGCCACAACTGTACCGCCTCCTAATGAAGAACCATCAGCATAAGTAGTAGTAAAAGGTGCTGTACTTAGCGAACTTGCTGTACTTCTAATTATTAAATAATAATCAGGTGCAGGTGAAACTGCTGCAAAAGTGCCTCCCATAGTTGTGGCAGCTGGTGTTAGAGTTATACTACCACTTGGATCAGCCGGAGTAGTACATGGGATATTAGATAAAGTAGATGCATACCCAGTAAGTGGCGAAGTAGTTAAATAAGAAGGAAGACCCGTACATGTTTCATTAACAGCAAAAACATAATAATAATATACTGTTAATGGATTAAGACCATTATCAGTAAAAGTTGTGCTATTTGTATATGATACAACAGTATCACCAGGGAATGATGTAACATCACCTGCGACGTAAGTGGTTCCGTTAAGTGGTAATGTTGAGCCAAATGTACTTGTTGTGCTTCTTACTATCAAATAATGATCTGCACCTGCAGATGCTGTAAATGATCCATTAATGAAAGTTAAATCAGGAACTAGCTGTAATTGGGTTGGCTGAGCAACAGGATTAATATTAAATGCTTCAGATATAGGACTTGTTTGATCGGAGCCGCAGCTTCCGTGAACGGTACAATAATAATAGAGTGTTCCGTTTGCTGCAACTTGTGGAGTATATGAACTGGTAGTAGCTCCATTGCCTGTAAGTGTTGTCCCTCCTATGGTACTTGCATGAGTATTGCTGAACCATTGATAAGTTAATGTTCCTGTTCCATTAGCTATTACTGAAATTGGATTAAATGAACCGCTAATACATGTTGATTGGGTTGCAGGACTTGAAGAGCTAATACTTGTAGTTGGTAATAAAGTTACAGATGTACTTCCTATGCTTGTAGGACATATCCCACTCAAAGTCTTTATATAAACATTATAAGAAGCAGCTGTTGATGGAGGTGTGTATGAATTGGTAGACTGATAAGTTGAACCTCCATTAAAAGAGTATTGATATTCTTCCGGATATGTAATAGATAAATTTTGTATATACGTTTGTTCATAAGAACCACCTGTTCGAGCTGAAATGTTATAAATCCATGAAGATTTATTGGCTGATGCATAAGCCGCAGGCAAAGCAACATTGATCAAAGTTGTGCCACCAACACTAACAGTCAACTGATTTGAGCTGTTTACAGTTATAACAATAGTTACAAAACCAGACGATTCAATTGCAGATGTAGAAATATTACCTGATAAATTGACACCATTAAATTTTGCACTAATATATGGTCCTCCGTTACCGGAATATGTTTCTTCGCAAATACTCAAACCTGTACCTGAGCCTTGTTCGCAGCCATTTACTGCAGGGTTGGCAATATCTCCGCCATAATTAAAACTCATGCCATCAGCATAATTACCACCAGAATTATAAATAGATTGCTGGAAAGATGCTGTAAATTGTGATGTGTTGTAACTATTAGGATTGCTTACATAAAATCCACCTAACTGGCTAGCCACATTTTCGGTAATATGTAATGATCCATTTAAATATGCAGCGTTGCCGGTAATAAAAGTATTAGCCGGAGCTGAGGCTAAAGTTGAATTTATCAGTGTTGCTGTTACTGTATTGTTTATTGTAACTGTAGCAGGAGTGGTTGTGCCTCCCGGACATATTGCTTGTGTAGCAGGTAATACGGTAGCACTTGTCGTACCATTTACTATAAATGCTCCTGAAACAGAACTGGTTGCTGAACAACTGCTTATTGATACTATGCAATAATAATAAAGTGTACCTACTGTAGTGGCTGGTGGCGTATAACTGCTGTTAGTTGCTTCTGAAAGTATAGATCCTCCTGTTGTACTTGCACTGGTATTACTGTACCATTGATAGCCTAAATTGCTTCCTGTAGCAGATACTGAAATAGGTGAAAATGTTCCACCCTGACACTGTGTTTGTGTTGCTGTGGATTGACTGCTTATGGTTGGAAGAGGATTAACAACAGTTGCACCTGAAATAGCACTGGTAGCAGTTCCACATCCTGACGCAATGCAATAATAATAAAGTGTTCCAGCTGTAGTATTTTGTGGTGTATAACTGCTGCTGGTAGCTCCTGATATTAAAGTTCCTCCCGTAGTACTTGCACTAGTATTGCTATACCATTGATATGATAAACCGGCTCCTGTAGCAGTTACACTAATAGGAGTAAATGTCCCACCCTGGCATTGTGTTTGTGCAGGTGTATTTTGACTGCTTATTGCTGTAGTAGGATTTACAATAAACGCACCTGAAACAGCACTGGTTACTGAGCAGTTTGTTGTTGATACCACACAGTAGTAATAAAGTGTTCCTACAGTGGTGGATAATGGTGTATAACTGCTGGAAGTAGCTCCTGAAAGTAAGGTGCCTCCGATGTTGCTGGCAGTTGTGTTACTATACCACTGATAAGTCTTAGTTGCGGAACCTCCGGCTGTAACTGATATCGCAGTAAAACTAACACCCTGACATTTTGTTTGTGCTGCTGTTGATTGACTGCTTATGTATTCATAAGTAGCATAAGTAGCAGTAAATGTAGGTTTCGTTGTGCCGCCCAATGTTCCCGTATAACCATTTACAGAGTTATCAGTTAAAGTAGTTGTACCGGTTCCTTGATCCATTGTGTAATATGCTACAAGTCCCGTTTCGTTTCCTGCTAACTTTGTGTTCATTACAGCATTTGTAAGTTGTGATGAACTTAGTGCAGTATTCCAAATTCTAACCTCATCAATATTGCCTTTAAAGAAAGCATTTGTTTGTGTAACTCCCATTTTCATGTAGTTCCCTATTTCCAAAATATTAACGTTTGGAGTACGGCTATCAGTATTAGACCCATTAGAAACACCATCAACATAAATTGTTACGGTACTTCCACTTTTTACAATAGCTACATTATGCCATGCATTATTGTTGATTGCCGTAGTTCCTGTAATAGCACTCCCCCATCCACCAATATCTGCTCCGTATTGTAGATAGCCTGTTGTTCCGGTAAATCCCATCCTAAATTGGATATTATTAGTATTGGTTGTACTGGTGCTACCCCATCCAACAATCTCTGCACAGTCAGCAGCAGACGTTGCTGATGTTTTTATCCATGCCTGAATAGTATAGTTAGTGGTGTAGGGAACACTACTAGATACATAGCTGTTGGTCGAGTTTCCAAATAAGAGGCTATAGCAACCACTTTGTGCAAAACATGTGCCCGTAATAAATAGAAAGAAAACGCCAAGTATTATTTTTATAATACTTGTGCGTACTACCTTCTTCAACTTCATAAGTAAAACGTTTGTTTTTTTCATTTTAAAGTAAATTTAATTATACAATTATTGAATTATTTATTTATTATAGTTGTTTGTAAATATCTTTTTAAATTAAATGTTTAAACCTATCGAAACATTAGTTTCTTAATCTCTATTTTGTCTTTATTGCTAACCTTTAATATATATATACCCGAAGCATAGTTTGAGAGATTGAATGTTGTATTCTCTCCATTCCATTGAAATTCTTTAATAACATTGCCCATCAGATTATATATAGCAACATTACAGGTATTATCTGGTATATTATTTGCTGTAAGATTAAACTCCCCAGTTGATGGATTAGGATAAATTTTAATGTTAGCAGATGAATTGTTTTCTGTAATTCCGTTAGCACTAACAAGGGCTTGAATTGAATTTAACACTTTACCTGTTGCCTGATCAATAACAAATCCTACAACGTACATATCATATGATTTTTGATAGGAAGGGACAGTATAAGTATAATTTTGTGTATAAGTAGTGCCATCGGCAATTGTAGTAGGAATACTACCGGCAGTTCCTGCAAAACCACCAAGTATAGCGCGATTAACAAAGTCAAAATGAATAGAATTTGCAGGTATTACACTTGGTAAGTTTTCAAAACCTCCCATAGCACCGTAACCACCACCTGAATAATAATTATGTTGTTCATAACTTGCAGAATCTGTTGTCGGTGTTGCATCATTTTGCCAATTTACATCCATTTCATATATTGCACCATTAATTCTCCAGTTTACTGTATCTGTTGTAACTGAAGCAGCTTTGACATCAAACGAAATTTGATTATTTGATAAAGTTACATTAGCTAATGAAACATCAACCGGAGGAATTAAAGCTTTTTGAGTAGTGTAAGCAGCTGCAACTGCTGAAGGATCTACAAGTAAAGTACGGTCAACTATAACAGAAGGGAAACCGGTAAAACCGGGAAATGAAGTAACACCTGTATTCCATGCTGCTACAGCCATTGGGTCTCCATTATGAACAGCTACACCAACCCAGTCATTAGGATGATTAGTAGCCATTTGATCCATATATACAATCCCTCTAACACAGAAACCACACCAAGTACCCGTTGCTTCTTCTGCAAAAACACGTTTAGTTGGTGCAGATGAGAGGCCCATTAGAGTCTTTGAAATTACATTATCATTAGTATTTCCGTCAGTACCACCGTTTACATTTGAAATAGTTAATTCAACCAAGTGTTGTCCCATTGTAAAAGAAACCGGAACATTATGAGTGAAAGTAACTGTGGAACTGTATGCTATATTTTGTCCGGTAACAGAATATACAGTAGAAGGAACGCCACCATCAATTTTGTAAATTACATCATAAGAATTAATTGTGTCAAACCCATTATTTTTTAATGATCCTGAAATCATTGTTGGAGCTCCTGCTACTACATAATAACCATTATTTATCGATAAAGCAGTTGCATCAATTAAATAAACACTTTTTATAGTTTTTGAGAGAACATTATCAATTGGATTATTGTCAGATACACCGTTAACAGAGTCAATAGTAACTTGAATAGTATGATTTCCAAACGTTAAATTAGCTGGAACATTATGAGTAAAATTTAATGTTCCTCCAGGTATTATATTTTGTCCAGATATTGTATAAACTGGCGAAGGTGTTCCTCCATCTACTTTATAGGTAACTTTAAATGAAGTAATATTGTTTGACCCATTGTTTTGAACAGTGCCACTGATATTTGTATTTCCAATCGCATTAACAGAGGGAGTAGTAATAGCTTCCATAGTTGCATCTATTGAATAAGTTGAATCAGATACAGGTGCATCATATACTTTCAAATTCTTTATCCAACCACGAAAAGCCTTCCCATTTCCTGGATTCATTGTTAAAAGGTCATGGTCACCACCTGAAGTTAAACTTGTTACCTTACTACACTGCAGTTGTTCATTCACATGAAGGCTTAATGTAGTTCCATCAAAATTAATTTTTGCTTTGTACCATTGGTTTAGATTAACGACAACAGTTGTTGTTGTAATTGTTCCATTGTTAGTTAGTAAAGCCGCTTTCATTGTTGTGCCATCCGATTGAATTGAAAAGGACATCCATCTATATCCCGAACCGGCAATAAATACAGGATAAACGGAACTAGAACTCGAGTACGTTGCATCTACCATAAATTCAGCAGAAACAGAAAAAGGCGTTGTGTTTGAAAACCCGGTAATACTAGTAACCGTTCCATAACTGCTAGGATAAATACCGGTGAAATAAACACCTCCATTACTGAAAGTGCCGTTATTAACGGTAAATGTATATCCATGTCCTGACACATCGCTCCCATTAGCACTTAAAGGAAAGTTTGCAAGTAGATTTTGCGATTTGGCAGAAAAGCCAAAAGTAACTACAATTAATAAAAACAAAGTAATTTTTTTCATTTTTGATATTGATTTTAATTATTATTTAGGTCTAATTTTTAGTATAAAACAATATTAATAAACTTATAGGTTAACTAATTTATTTTCTATTTAAAACGTTTCAATACCTATCGAAGCATTAACTTTTTAACCTCAATTTTATCTTTATTGCTAACCTTTAATATATACACACCCGAAGCACTATTTGAAAGATTAAATGTTGTATTTTCACCATTCCATTGAAATTGTTTAACAACATTTCCCATCAGGTTATATATAGTAACGTTACAAATATTATCCGGTTTATTATTTGCAGTAAGATTAAACTCACCATTTGATGGATTAGGATAAACTGCAATACCAAAATTCTTTGCTTCTTTTATTCCGGGCACTACAGGATCAGGGGGTGCATCATTAAAGAAATTAATTAAATTACAAGCAACAACAAGAAAAGGATTAAGGCCATCACTACAGGTACAACTTGAACTAGTTACACAGCCCGGATAATAGGCGCTGCATTGATCTACATAACCTGGAGAAAATACATATTGTAATGCTATGTTGTTAGAAGCAATATACTGTGTAAAATCATAATCGAAAGGATGAGCTATAGAACCCGGGCACCAGCCTGCACGATTATATTGCCATGTTCCACTTTGTGGTGAGCAATGATCCGGATTAGGATTACATACTTGCCAATTGTGTTGTGCAAAACTATCAACATTATTTACATGGATATGATGAGTTGCATCATAAAATTCAGCCGCATTGCCAGTATTATTTGGTCCCATGTGTCCGGTAGAGGTAAGCTTTAGTTTTGATGATAAAACCCCTGTAGGATAAGTATAATTATAAATACTTACAGGTTCAAGGTTTCCATAATGACCAAAGTCATAATTGCCTCTCCATATCTGAGTAACCTGACTATATTTAAATATAGGTGTACCTGATTTGTAAGTAAAAGTTAGAGTATACAGATAGCCATTATCATAAGTTGTACAATTGACTCTGAAGGTAACTCTGCCGCACAGCAACGACATATAATCATTAACACTTATAACATGTGAACAAGCAGTAGCATAAGGCGTAATATATCTAATAATTTCAAGCCAGTTCCCTTCATGGCTTTTAACTTCAACATTTGCAGTATGATCCCATGTACCACATCCACCTGATGGGCAAGTTACAGATAAAGTTGCATAAATTGAATCGTAAGCACCTATAAAAGATGGCAGGTCAAAAGTTGCTTTATTTGTAGTTATACTTGAATTTAACCATACAGCGTTAAAAGTAGTAGCGGTTGTATCAACTGAAGTTGCGACAACATTAACATTTACAGTATTTGATGTGACTTTGCCGAAATTACTGGTAGAAGTTATAACAATTGTATGAGGACCATAAGTGGAAGGCTGCCACCATGCAGTATAATGAAGATTCCCGAAATCATGTGCAGGTATTGGTGATCCGCCATCAATTATAAAGTTTACCTGGTGTACAGTAATCAATGGAGCATCATCAATATTTGAAATTGCTGCTAACTGTATTTTTGATAGGGTAGGCATATAAACATTTCCTGCCAAAGGATGCCTTGCTTCTAAAGTTGGAAAAACTAAGGAAGGGTCTAAAACCTGAAATGAAGTTATAACTGCAGTTGCAGTATCGTATTGTGGTACATTCCCATTCTGATAAGCTTTTATTGTAACAGTACCTGCTGTTCCAGTAAGGTTAACTATAGAATCGTTAGTGATCGTTGCCGGACCTGATATTACAGTATAGCTTACAGGCAAACCTGAAGTGGCTGTTGCATTTAATGCAAAAGGGAGAGTAGTTGTTAGTTTAAATGGTATGGTAGGAAATGTAATGGTTTGGAAACTTGCAGGTGTTACGCCAGCTAAAGCAAATACATTAAAAGTTCCATTCCCCCCTGTTTGTGTAGCAGAAAATGATACAGATGAAATCTTTTTAGACTGGTTTGCAGTACTTATATTCATTACGCTACTTTCATGAAAATAATTGCCTAAAGAGACGCTACATGTTGTAGATGTACTTCTTTTAGTGTTGTTTAATGATACAGAGCCAGCTGTAGGTATACTAGACCAGTCATTGATGATAATACCCGTAAATTGCTGAGTAGTTAAATCAGTAAATGTTACTGTAACAGTTGTGTTTGAAGGAACTCCGGCAATAGCGCCTCCTTCCCCAAGTGCTGCAAGAAAATATAAGGAGGTACAAGGAAGAGGATTTACTAAGTATAAAGTACCACTAGTCGCATTGGTTGTAAATTGCATTGCATTATTTCCATTAGCAGGTTGTAAATTATAAGTTAATCCTGAACCACCTGTGGTTGGCATACTGGTAGTATAAACACCTGTCGTTGTACAAATAGACCCACTGCCGGAAGTAAAAGTATTGTCAACAAAAACGCAGAATCCATTATCAACAAACGCATTTGTAGAAGCTGTAGAGGTTGTTGCACTATCAGCAACAATATCTACATTAAAGCCTGTGCAAGGAATATTGTTCAAAGTCTGAGCTTTTAAATTTTGAATCGAAAGCAGTAGTAACATAGTTGCTATTAATAATGTGAAGATTCTTTTCATAGTATAAAAATTAGTATTATATAAAATTGTAAAATTAAGGTGGGTTCTAAAAATTGAATTTTATTTAAAATATTTCAAAGGATATAA
>JBAXLO010000149.1:0-11748 GCA_037134755.1 Bacteroidota bacterium
TTGCCCTTCGCCCGACTTTATAAAACACTAAGTAATTATCATTAGCTCTATATCACAAAAATAATCAACAGTTTAGCATTAGCTAATAAATTAATTTTATTTTTAATGATAATAATAATGTTAAAAAGCTAACGAATCTCGATTATACTCATTTTTTGTTGTATCTTTGTTCTCTAATATCAAAATATTCTTATTATGAAAAAGTTTTATATCCTTTTAATTGCAATCTTTACAATGAATGTTGCTAATGCACAGTGGCAACAGACAAGTCTAAATAGTGGAAATTTCGATGCAATTGTTATTAATGATGGTAATATCTATGCAGCAGCTGATGATTTATTCTTATCAACTGATTATGGAAACAGTTGGACTTCTAAAGGGTTTCCTTATCTTCCAGGTGGAATTAATACATTTGTGATAAAGGGTAATAATATTATTCTTGGGACATTCTATGGCGTCTACTTATCAACAATTAATGATAGCAATTGGACAACCGGAAATACTGGATTAGTTGGCTATCCATTATACATCAATTCGCTATTTGTAAAAGATAGTAATATTTATTTAGGTTCTTATGGTATATATATGTCAACAAACAATGGGAGCAATTGGATTGGGTTAGATACAGCTTTATTAAAATATTCTGATATTGATGCATTTGTAGTAAAAGATAGCATCATTTTTGCAGGTGTTTCAAATGAAGGAGGCGTATATCTATCAACAAATAATGGAATAAGTTGGACAAATAGTAGTGCAGGGTTAAATGCTAACAGTAGTAGCATAACTTCATTAGCCATATTTGGCAACTATATAATAGCAGGAACATTAAATAATGGTGTGTTTTTGTCACCAAATAATGGAAGTAGTTGGATAGCTTCCTATTTACAAAATGTTAAAGTTAAAACATTATTAATATATGGAAACACAATTTTTGCCGGATGTGATGGCGATGGTGTATTAATATCAAATGATGGTTACAATTGGGCTGCCATTAATTCAGGTCTAGATTATCCATATGTTAGTTCACTTGGCATAGCTGGAGGGTACTTATTTGCAGGAACTATGTATAATGGAGTTTGGAAGCGTCCTCTTTCAGAAATAGGAATATACGGTATTAAAGATAACTTTGTAGACAATAACATATCTATCTACCCCAATCCCACCAAAGACAATCTTACTATAGAAACCAACGCTAATCAAGAACAAAGATTAGAAATACTAAACCTTTTTGGGCAAACCGTATATACTAATAGTATTAATAAGAAAGCTGTAGTTAATACTTCCGCTTTCGCGAATGGTGTTTATATCTTAAAAATCTATTCAGATAAAGAAACAATAGTGAGGAAATTTATAAAAGAATAGCCCCTCGACTCCGCTCGGGGACCGTCAAATCAAGCGGTCACCAAGAGGAGGTGGGAAAGGTGAGGTTGATAGAATTACTCGGATTAAATTACTGAAATTCATTATTCCTACCTACCGGCAGACAGGTATAATTCATAATTCATGATTCATAATTCATAATTTTAAGTTTATACCAATTTTATTTTGTACTTTTGTCAGATATTAAAATCATAAGGCAAAATGCTTAACAACTTAGATACTAGCAAACGTAATAATATTATAATAGCTATTAATTCAACTATTATATATATATTTACATTTCTTATTACATACATCATCTATCAGTTAATTACTGCAACTGTAGCTTCAGAGTACAGAGTTGACACTGTATTTTATCTTGATAATTTAAAGTTCCTCACACCAGATAATAACTTTGAAATCTGGAATAGAGACTCTGCAATAACTGTCTTTGGCGCAGCTCCTATAATATCATTAGTACTAGCATTTATAAGTATAATGATGTACAGACGCTTTTCAGAAGACAACAGCATCATAAAATTATTCTTCTTATGGGGCGCTTTACATTTTATTAATAGAGTATTAGGTTCATTTATCATTGGAACTATCTTCTTCTTATATGGCTCAAATTTAATTGCCGACTGGATGTATTTAGGAACCGAAATGAAAATAGTATTAACAGCCATAGCACTTATCGTCCAGATAATAATAGGTGCTTACACTGTATTACCTATCTTAACATCAGCCAATACCAGTTCGTTAGTAAAAGGAGAAAACCGTCGTTCGTTTATCTTTAATCAAATTTATTTACCATGGTTAATAGGCAGCGTTTCTCTTTTAATATTCTTTTTACCAAAAGTACCTTTACAGGAAAATCTTATCAATGTAACCATGCTTATTATGTTGATTCCTCTTTACTTTAGATATCGTTCACCTCAGCTTCCGGGAGCAGAAGAAGCCCAAGAAGAAGTAGTGTATAAATTCTCGTGGAGGTTTATTATTTTCCTATTAATCTTTGTGGTTTTTTTAAAGCTTGTATTTATCGAAGGCATTCATTTTGGTGGCAAAGATGGTAGCGATATGGATTATATCTGGGTATTTATACTTATCATTGCTATTGTTTCAGGTTTAATCTATCAATTTATTAAAACTTCGAATGATAGAAAAAGAGAGATACGTAAGATAATGGGTAATGATGAAAGAACTTATTAGAAGTGAATACATAAAGTAACTATAGCTTACTGTTTAAAAGTTTTATTTATGGATAAAAATGTTTCAACTCTAGGCACTCCAAACTCCCAACTTTAGGCACTCTTATATGTTTTATAATAAGAAGAAATACATAGCATCGGGTTCATTATCATCCATTGCCTGGAAACGTTTTATAAGAAATAAATTATCTTTAACTTCATTATTATTAATTGTCTTTATAACATTAACAGCAATCCTTGGATATCTTATTTCTCCTGATAGCACACCATTTGCCAATGAACAGCATTTAGAATTAACTACAAAAAAGCCCGGCTTTAGTATTAAGATGCTTAAGATAATAAGACCTGAACAAGAACAGCATTCTAATTTTATTCATAAGATGTTGTATGGCGAAAGATCCGCTTGCACAACTATCCCAATATTTAAGTATCATTTTCGTGGTGATAAATTAGTCTATGAAACTTACTCAGGAGCCACACCTAATGATGGTGATACGATCATTATTAATCTTGCAAAAGTAATTTATCCTATTAATAATGATATTGAGATTAAAACTTCAGGCAGTTTCATCATCTTTACAGATATAAATGGTATTAATCACAAGGAATCAATACCTGATTTACAAAAGAAAATAACAGAAGATCATTTAATAAATAAAAGATTTATTCTTGGCACCGACCGTTATGGAAGAGATGTATTAAGCCAGCTTATAATTGGTACACGTGTAAGTCTTTCCGTAGGATTTATATCTGTGTTGATATCTTTAGTGATAGGAATATTATTAGGAGCATTATCAGGCTTCTTCAAAGGCTGGCTTGATAATTTAATAGTATGGTTTATTAATGTTGTTTGGTCAATTCCCACATTATTATTAGTAATTGCCATAACATTTGCTTTAGGAAAAGGCTTCTGGCAGGTATTTATTGCAGTGGGTTTAACCATGTGGGTTGAAGTAG
This sequence comes from Bacteroidota bacterium, assembly GCA_037134755.1. Taxonomy (GTDB): domain Bacteria; phylum Bacteroidota; class Bacteroidia; order Bacteroidales; family JACABE01; genus JBAXLO01. The sequence continues at coordinate 3,528 of JBAXLO010000149.1, forward strand.
CTCGTGTTGTTAGAGGACAGATTCTAAGTATAAGAGAAAAGGAGTTTGTTGAGGCAGGTAGAGCCCTTGGGTTTAAAAACTCAAGGATCATTTTCCGACATATACTCCCTAATGTTATGGGTGCAGTTATCGTAATATCAGCTGCTAACTTTGCTTCAGCTATATTAATGGAAGCCGGCTTAAGTTTCCTTGGCATAGGCGTTCAGCCACCGATGCCTTCATGGGGTATGATGATTAAAGAGAATTATGGATATATCATTCTCGATGCCGCTTATCTTGCTATTCTTCCGGGATTAGCGATAATGGTAGTCGTACTTGCCTTTATGATTATGGGTAATGGATTAAGGGATGCTCTTGATGTTAAAATCGAACAATAAAGACAATTTATTTCTCTTTTCTAAACCTTAACTTCTCTTCTTTAGTCATTTTCTCAGTTGCATATTGTATAATTAATCGTGGAGCTCTATCTTTCCATTTCAACAAGAAACTTTCAGTAACTTCATGATTCTTTTTCCATGCTTCTCTCAGAAACCAACCAACTCCCTGATGAACTTCCCTATCTTTATCAACCATTAATGACTCAATTATCTTGAAATAATCATTAAAATCAGTACAAGTTTTCAAACTCTTTATTAAGGTCACAGGTATTGATCTCCTTTGAAACTTATTCTCTGCTTTTAACCACTTCTTAAGGTCATTTGGAGTAATTATATTTTGACTAACAAACTTTGGTAAGATAAACATTGCTAAGGTATCAGCGTGTGCCCAATTGTCAATACCAGTTAAATACAGTTTCTCAATCTCGTGATATACTGAGATGTTAAATTGTTTATAAAAGCTATCAATTAATAAGAGTATAATGCTTATTTCTTCATATTTGCCTTGCTTTAAGACATCAGGAGCCGCTTCTAAAACAACATTCAAATCAATATCTTTTCTTTTGGAGAGTTCTTTCACTTTAGCCCTGACCATGGGGATAGTTAGCCCCCATGCATCATAGTCTCCTTTAAAATAATTACTGTATTTTATTACATTCTCTTGATTATAATTAGCTTTGCAAAAATTATAAACATCCTTGATCAGCTCTTCTTTATACATTTATTAATCTATTTCTATCTCATCAATAAATATCCATGCCTTTTCATTAGTCCCGGGATGCCATGAAGGACAAAGTCCTACATTCTTAGCAACTACTTTAATGTATCTTGCTTTTGCATGTCCCATATCAACTTTAAACTCCTTTATAAAAGCACCTTCTTTCTTAAGATCGGTATCATTATTTAGCGTTTTTAAAAGTTTGAAATCAATATTATTATCCGAAATAAATACATCAACATAAATTGGGGCAAATATCCATGCTCCATTATCCTGTAAAAAGCTTACGTTTACTTTATCAATAGTTTGCGATGTTCCCATATCTATTTTAGCAATCACATCATCACCTAAAAAGCCTTGCCACAAACCATCCTTAAAGTTTGTAGAACCTCTTAATCCGTCTGTCAGCGCATTTATAGTACCTTTATACTGTGGTGAGAAGTTTGTAATGTATTCCACTTTCTTTTTCCATCCATTATGTTTCTTAAAACTAGCTGTAGTTGAATATAATGAAGCTATTTTACCATTAAATATCTTTGCCTTTAAAGTCATAGATTCCTTTACAGAGATTTTCTCTTTGTATAAAGCAGAGTTGAAGGTTGGTTCACTTCCATCTGTCGTGTAGCGTATCTGTGCATTTGCATCACTACCCGAAATCACAGCATAAATACTTTCTGTTGCTTCATCAGTTGTAAATTTAATAAATGTTGTCCTATTAAAAAAGGCCTGAATATCTGTCCTGAATGAAGTTGCAGGCAATCCTTCTTTATTAAAGAGAGTTCCCATAGTAGTGTCTGTAAATGCGTATCTAACAGCTATTGGTTTGTTGACAGCTTTAGCAGAAACCAATAATGTAGAGCCATCTATAACTGCATCGGCAGGGATAAAATTCATATCATCACCTGAAATGGTAAAGCCACTCAAATTATTATTCTTACAAATCAATCCTGAGTTAGCATAGTCGAAAGATAAACGGATCTTATTGCCTTCTACTTTCATCTTTTTATAGATTGGCCCTGAATAAACAGTTATATCTGTTTGTTTGTAGGTCTTATTCAATGCCCATAACGATAATCTTTTACCTACATTAGCTTTATCTTTAGGATGAATATTATTTACATTACCAATATCCATCGTTACAGCCATTCCGGTATTTGCTACACTAAGTGTTTTCAACTGTGCCTCGCGTAGATATGCCGAAGTATTGTTCCCATTCTGATAATTAAAAGGTGCAATCTGAACATAATAGAATGGAAAATCTCCTATATTCCATGCATGGCGCCAACTCTTTATCATTTCTGGAAAAAGTTTAGTATAAAGGTCAGCTTCATCAATATTAGCTTCACCTTGATACCAAATAGCCCCTTTAATTGCATAATTAATGATAGGATTTATCATTGCATTGTATAAAACCGAATGTGTTGAAGGAAATAGCTGATTGCTATTGTTTTTTGTTAGATAATATGCTAGTTCTTTATCATTTGCAAGATAAGAATGTTCAGTCCAGGCCTCTGCAGGAGTACCTCCCCAATTAGTTGATATAAGGGCAACCGGAACTTTTAGCCTCTTGGATAATTCTCTGCCAAAGAACCATGCTACTGCACTAAAGTTCTTTAGTGTTGCCGAGTCTGCATTCATCCATTTTGATTTACAATCATCTTTTGGCTGGTCTGCCATATCCTTTTCTACCTGACAAAGCCTTACCGTGCTATAATCGCTCTTCAATAAATCATTTAATTCTGCTTTATATAAATCCCAACCACCAAGCATATTAATGGTAAACTCCATATTCGATTGTCCTGAGCAAACCCACACTTCCCCAAGCAGAATATTCTTAAGTGTAATCTTATTTTTTCCATCTATATCTATCGTGTATGGACCTCCTGCGTTAGTTGTTTTAATTGTTGCAATCCATTTGCCATCAGCAGTTGCTGTAGCAGATACTACTTGTCTTAGCCAACTGGTTTTAATCGTTATTTTCTCACCTGCATCGGCCCATCCCCAGAGTTTTACGTCTGTATTTTGCTGTAATATCATGTTATCGCTAAGTATCGAAGGCAATTTTACATTTGCTCTTGCGCTTATAGCGATAAAAATACTTAAAATTAAAACTGTTGATAGTAAATACTTTTTCATTTGATTATTAATATTAATGTTACAAAAGTATAAATAAAATGAATACCATTTTGATTTAAATGAAAGTATTTTTAAATTAATTGCAGCTCTTCATAATTATATTACGTATGAATATTAATAAAATGATTCTAAATTAACTTAGCCAACATGCTGTTATAATGTAATTTTACAAGGGTTTAAGAACGCTGCGGATGGTTTTACATAGTAGCGGATGCCTGTCAGAACTTTCCGATTGGGTTTTATGACTTTCCGAATCTATTTTATTTAATTGCGAATGCATAAAATTAAAAACGAATAGGGTAAAACATAAAACGAATAGGTAATAATAACTTTCCGTATATATAAAATGACTTTCGGAAAGCATATAAGTAAAACGAATAGGGTAAAAACACTTTGCAATTGCAAAAAGCATTTTTAAAATAAAAAAGGTTTGCAATCACATTGATCAACAAACCTTTTTAGCTTAAAAAAGTGGAGCTGCAGGGAGTCGAACCCTGGTCCAAACAAGCAGCAAAACTGCTTTCTACATGCTTATCCTTTTATTGATTTTCGAATTGAAGCAGGAAAAAGGCTATCCAACACCAATCTTATCTTCTTTATTTCACTTTTGCACCGAAGCCTTACAAAAGCTATCCCAACATTTATGATACTCCTTACGAAACGCCGTTAGGCGAAGCTTTTCGGGGAGCAGCAAGCGACCTAATTCTAAATTAAGCTGCTAATGCGTATGTGTAATTGTCGCCGTTTATTGGCTTTGTAACATGGGATTAACGAGCCACTCTTACCACGCTCGGCATGCTTACAATCCCACTTTCTCGCTGTCAAAACCGGTCAGCCCCATGAAATTGAAGCTGCAAAGATACGAAATTTAACCAACTTATCTCTTATTTACTTTTAATTACTTTTATTGATCATAGTAAATTAATTGTTAATTACATGTTAGTAACTTTTTAAAACTAATAAAGATTAATACGCTTAGTCTCGCTAAAAAATAATACTTTTGTAGCATAATTTTACAACAATATGCCAACAATTTCTGAACTACAAAACATCTCAACACAAGTTCGTCGTGATATTATCCGAATGGTACATGCCGTTAACTCCGGTCATCCGGGTGGCTCTTTAGGAGCTGCTGATTTTATGACTGCGCTTTACTTTGAAGTAATGGAGCATAATCCAAATAACTTTACAATGGATGGAATTGGAGAAGATCTTTTCTTTTTATCTAATGGTCATGTGTCTCCTTTGTTTTATAGTGTATTGGCACACGCAGGTTATTTCCCTGTAAAGGAGTTAGCTACTTTTCGTAAGTTAAATACCCGTCTACAAGGTCATCCTACCACTCATGATAAATTACCGGGTGTAAGAATAGCCAGTGGTTCATTGGGTCAAGGCTTATCGGTTGCTATTGGTGCTGCCATTACTAAGAAACTTAACAACGATACTCATATTGTATATAGTTTGCATGGTGATGGTGAATTACAAGAAGGACAAATTTGGGAAGCTGTAATGTATGCTGCTGCTAAAAAGGTTGATAATATTATAGCTACTGTTGATTATAATGGAAAACAAATTGATGGTACTGTTGAGGATGTTCTTTCTCTTGGAAACCTTAAAGCTAAATGGGAGGCATTTGGTTGGACTGTTCTTGAAACAGATGGTAACAATATGACCGAACTTGTTAATACATTAAAAGATGCTAAGAATTACATAGGGAAACAAAAACCTGTAGTTATCTTAATGAAAACAGAAATGGGTTGTGGTGTAGATTTTATGATGGGAACTCACAAATGGCATGGATCTGCTCCTAATGACGAACAAGCTGCTAATGCACTATCTCAACTGAAAGAAACATTAGGGGATTATTAATAAATTAATAAATATATATTGAAAAAAGCTATCAAATACATATTCCTTATTACGCTTGTTTTATTTTCGATATTTACGAATGCTCAAAATAAAAGAGTAAAAGATGATAACGATCCTCCTCCACCTTTAACGAGAATATTGTTTATTTTTGATGCTTCACAAAGCATGTTTGGCAGGTGGCAAAGCGATACTAAAATAAGTATAGCTCAAAAGCTATTATCTAATATGCTTGATAGTCTTAAGAAAGTTGAAAATCTGGAGTTGGCTTTGCGTGTTTATGGACATCAAAAGAATTTCCCTCCTCAGGATTGTAATGATACTAAACTAGAAGTTCCGTTTGATAAAGATAATGTAAACAGAATATCACAAAAGCTTCGTAGCATTGTCCCTCGTGGCACTACTCCTATTGCATATTCGCTAGAGAAATGTGCAGATGACTTCCCTGTTTGCAAAGATTGCAGGAATATAGTTATCTTAATTACTGATGGTATCGAAGAGTGTGGTGGTGATCCTTGTGCTGTTTCGATGATGCTTCAGAAAAAAGGTATTATCTTAAAGCCTTTTATTATTGGTATTGGCAAAAACTTTAAAGAGAGTTTTGATTGTGTAGGTACTTACTTTGATGCTACAAGTGAAGCTGAGTTTAACAAAGCTTTAAATGTTGTGATCTCTCAGGCTTTAAACTCAACCACTGCACAGGTTAATCTATTGGACTCTGAAGGAAAACCTACAGAAACTAATGTTAACATGACCTTTTATGATAACTTTAATGGGATTGTAAGATACAACTTTATTCACACCTTAAATAATCGTGGGCTACCTGATACAATAGTTATTGATCCTTTGGTTAAATATGACTTGGTTGTGCATACTATACCTCAAATAAGTCTTAATAATATTAAGCTTACACCCGGTAAGCATACTGTTATTGCGTTGGATGCTCCTCAAGGTTATCTTAAACTAAAACTTATGGGCAACAGTATTACTCAGAATGCTAAGACTCTTAATTGTATTATCAGAAAGAAGGGCGAGATGGCTACATTAAACGTCCAGCATTTTAATCAAACAGAAAAGTATTTGATAGGTAATTATGATTTAGAAGTATTAAGTTTGCCCCGATTGATCATTAAAGATGTTGAGATTAAGCAAAGTCACACTACTTCCATTGAGATACCTATTCCGGGTATTGCTATCATTAATAAATCTGTAGAAGGCTTCGGGAGTTTATATGTACTTGAAGATAATACTATGAAATGGATTTACAACTTAAGCGACAAAGATCCGGTGGAGACAATTGTTCTTCAACCCGGTAAATATAGGGTTGTGTTCAGGGGGAAATTAGCTACCCGAACTATAACTACCATCGATAAAGAATTTAATGTTGATTCCGGTGCATCAATTACTGTTAATCTATTTAGAAATTAATTAAAATGAACAATTATAACAATACAGGCTCAAAAGACACACGTTCAGGTTTTGGCGATGGCTTACTCGAAGTTGGACGAAACAATGCTAATGTAGTTGCATTATGTGCTGATCTTACCGGATCGCTCAAGATGGATGCATTTGAAAAGGAATTTCCTAACAGGTTCTTTCAGGTTGGGATAGCTGAAGCTAATATGATTTGTATAGCTGCCGGCATGACTATTGGTGGCAAGATTCCTTTTACAGGAACTTTTGCTAACTTCTCAACCGGCAGAGTTTATGATCAGATAAGACAATCTGTTGCTTATAGTAATAAGAATGTTAAGATATGTGCTTCGCATGCCGGTTTGACATTAGGTGAAGATGGTGCTACTCATCAGATTTTGGAAGATATTGGTCTTATGAAGATGCTTCCGGGGATGGTAGTTATCAATCCCTGCGACTATAATCAGACTAAAGCTGCCACTATTGCTATTGCTGATTATTACGGTCCGGTTTATCTTCGTTTTGGCCGACCTAAAGTACCTAACTTTACTCCTGCTGACCAGAAGTTTGAAATTGGTAAAGCATTAATGTTAAACGAAGGCACTGATGTTAGTATCTTTGCTACCGGACATCTTGTATGGCCGGCTTTAGAGGCCTGCAAGATACTTGCAGCAAAAGGTATCAATGCTGAGGTTATTAATATTCATACTATAAAACCACTTGATGTGGATGCGGTTATTAAATCGGTTGCAAAAACCAAATGTGTAGTTACTGCCGAAGAACACCAACGCAATGGTGGTTTGGGTGATAGTATTGCACAATTACTTGGTATTAATCTACCTTCGCCTATCGAGATGGTTGCTGTTAATGATAGTTTTGGCGAAAGCGGTACTCCGGAAGAACTTATGGAAAAGTATGGCCTTAACGAGACTTCTATTGTTAACTCTGCTTTAAAAGCTATTCAAAGAAAAGGTTTAACTGAAGAAATTAAAAGTGCCTAAAGTACTTGAAGTGCCTAAAATGCCTAAAGTTAAAAAAAAGCTCTACTAAGTATTGATAATTAATTGAAAGGACAGTTTTCTATTGTCCTAAATACGAACTTTTATTTACTAATTAAGGGGAAACACCGATAACGGAAGGGTTTTCTTGGATACAGAAGAGGTTTTCTTGTATGTGGGAAAGACTTTCTTATATGCAGAAGTAATATTCTTGGGTGTAGAAGTTATTTTCTCGTATCTGGAAGTTATATTCTTGAATGCGAAAAAGGGTTTCTCGGATGTTGATGAGACTTTCTTGGATGCAGAAGTTATTTTCTCGGGTTTGGAAAAGGTTTTCTTGGTTGCGGAAGTAATATTCTTGGGTTTGGAAAAGGTTTTCTTGGATGCGAAAGAGACTTTCTTGGATGCGGAAGAGACTTTCTCGTGTTTTTCGGAATTGCCTCAACCACAAGTTGTTAAATTTTCACGCTAAGAACGCAAAGGAATTTCGCAAAGTGACCTCACCCCGTGCCTATCGGCAGGCAGGCTGCCTGAAAACCTCACCCCCGCCTCTCCTAAAAGGAGAGGAGCTTGATTTTACGATATTTGGAATTTTTGTACTAATATAGGTTGACTAATAATATTTTTTATGTGTTAGCAAAACCCCCACCCTGCCCTCCCCTAAAATGGCTACTCTTTATACACATCTTTATATGTTTTTAAAAATATGAGAA
>JBAXLO010000150.1:0-11661 GCA_037134755.1 Bacteroidota bacterium
TCTCTTATTCTTTTATAAGACGCAGCATGCTGCGTCTCTACGTTCTACCAAATAACTGCTCTATCCTTTTCAGGAATATAAAGCTTATCAGTTGGTTTAATATTAAATGCTTTATAGAATTGAGGTACATTAAATAACAATGCATTAACTCTGGCTTCGTGTGGTGAATGAACATCTTCTTTCAAACGACGCATTAAGTCTTTATCACGGATATTCTGACGCCAAACTTGGGCATAAGACAAGAAGAAACGTTGATCAATTGTAAAACCATCTATCTTTGCAGTAGTATCCTTACCTTGTAATGCTTTTTGTAAAGCAGCGTAAGCCACAGTGATACCACCCATATCAGCAATGTTTTCGCCTAAGGTTAACTTACCATCTACGTGTAATGAATCTAAGAGTTTATAAGCGCTATAATGGTCAACGATAACTTTGGTTTGGTTCTCAAAATTGATAGCATCTTCTTTTGTCCACCAATCGTGTAGGTTTCCTTCTTTATCATATTGACGACCTTGATCATCGAAACCATGAGTCATTTCATGACCTATAACAACTCCGATTGCGCCGTAGTTTACAGCATCATCAGCCTTTAGGAAGAAGAAAGGAGGTTGTAAGATAGCAGCAGGGAAAACAATTTCGTTCATATTTGGACTGTAGTAAGCATTAACTGTTTGTGGAGTCATGCCCCATTCCATACGATCAACTGGCTTGCCAATCTTTTCCAAATCACGTTTGAAATAGAAGCGTGAAGCTGCCATTATGTTTTCGAAATAGGAATCTTTAGTAATTGTTAAACTTGCGTAATCAATCCATTTGTCAGGATAACCAACCTTAACATTAATCTTTTCGAGTTTTTCTACAGCTTGTTTTTTAGTAGCATCGCTCATCCAGTTTAATTTCTGAATTCTTTCTTTTAAAGAGATCTTTAAATTACCAACTAAATCAAGCATACGTTTTTTAGCTTCAGGTGGGAAGAACTTTTCAACATAAAGTTGTCCTACTGCTTCACCTAAATTACCACTTGTATTGTTTAAAACTCTTTTCCAACGTGGTTTCATTTCTTTAATACCTGATAAAACAGTGCCATAGAAAGCAAAATGTTCTTTATCAAAGTTAGATGATAAACATGAAGCCGCATCTCTAACTACATTCCATTTTAGATATATTTTCCATTGGTCAACAGGAACAGATGTGAATATCTTTGCCATTTCGCCAAAGAATTTAGTTTGCCCTACGTTGATTTCCTTTGTATTCTTTAACCCTACAGTTGTAAAATAAGCATCCCAGTCAAAAGAAGACATCTTTTTAAGACCTGCAAGATCCATCTTATTGTAATTCTTTACAGGATCGCGCAGTTCATTTCTTGTTGATGATGCTTCCGCAAGCTTAGTTTCTATTTTCATTACTATGTTTGCATTTTCCGCAGCAATAGTATTGTTATCACCCATCAATTCAAACATCTTGGTCATATGTTTTACATATTCGCCACGAATTTCTTTTGAACGAGCATCGTTAGAAGTGTAGTAATCTCTATCCGGTAAGCCTAAACCGCCCTGATAAAGCTGAGCTATTACATTATTACTGTTTTTATCATCCTGACCTGAGCCAAAATTAAATAAAGGATTAACACCTGCTGTGTGGAAATCAGCGATAGTCTTCAATAGTTCAGGCATTGTTTTGATAGCAGCAACTTTATCAAGTTCTGCTTTGATGGCATTGATACCTGCTTTTTCTATTTTAACGGTATCCATACCTGATGTATAGAAATCGCCAATCTTTTGTTTAACACTTCCAGCTTTTGCATCTTTATCTTTAGATGCATCTTCCATAATGCTAAGTAACTGTTTGTAGTTATCTTCCGCTAAAGCTTCAAAAGAACCAAAGGCACTTTGATCGCCCGGAATAGGATTGTTTTTCAACCAACCACCGTTGGCATATTTGTAAAAGTCATCACCGGGTTTCACGGTAGTGTCTAAATTAGCAGCGCTAATTGCGGCTTCTTCTTTCATATTCGATTTATTATTTACGCAGCTTACCATAAAGCTGGATGCTAGCACACCTATTATTATAGATGCTAAAAATGATTTAGTTGTAATGAACTTCATTATGATTTGTTTGTATTAATGTAAATTATTTAATTAATAATTGGCAAAAGTATAAAATGTTTTGAATATCAATGCACTTTTTTTAATTTATTTTTGATAAAAAGAATAAAGAATGTCTTTAGTTTTAAAGAATATTATGAGATAGAATAACTGGAGTACTTGAAGTACTTACAATACTTGAAGTTGTGATACAAAACATTGTTGCTCCATTTTATCTTGATATCTTATCTTTATCTAAAATTAATTTATATTTTGATAAAAAGAGAAGACAAATAGAAACCAATCAAAACAAAAAACTCTCACCAAACAAATGATGAGAGTCTTAATTTTCCCTAAAAGACTAATAGCCTAAACAACTAAAAGCCTTTTTATATAAGTTTTTTGATAATATCATCAACACTTATTCCTTCGGCTTCAGCCTTATAATTCTTAACTATACGATGTCTTAAGATTGCATTAGCAACTGCATTTACGTCTTCGATATCCGGCGCATACTTACCATTAACGGCAGCGTGGCACTTAGCTCCAATAATAAGGTATTGCGAAGCACGTGGACCGGCACCCCATGAGATATAATTATTTACAAATGTATTTGAATTAGATGTGTTAGGTCTTGTTTGAGTAACAAGTTTAACAGCATAATTATATACATTGTCAGTAACAGGTATTTTGCGGATAAGATGCTGGAAGTATAAAATCTCTTCGGCACTAAGTATAACATTTAGTTCAGATTCTATATCAACAGTTGTACTTTTAACAATGTTAATTTCTTCTTCAAACGAAGGATAATCTAACCATATATTAAACATAAAACGGTCAAGTTGAGCTTCAGGCAAAGGGTAAGTACCTTCCTGTTCAATTGGGTTCTGGGTAGCTAATACAAAAAATGGATTCCCAATGTGATAATTAACACCTGCAACAGTAACAGCTTTTTCTTGCATAGCTTCCAACAAAGCAGATTGAGTTTTAGGAGGAGTACGATTTATTTCATCAGCCAAAACAATATTAGCAAAGACAGGCCCTTTAATGAATCTAAATTTACGATTCTCGTCTAATATTTCGGTTCCTATGATATCAGAAGGCATCAAATCGGGGGTAAACTGAATTCGACTATAAGTTAAGCCAAGCACCTTAGATACCGTATTAACCATAAGCGTTTTCGCCAAGCCCGGAACACCTACTAATAAACAATGACCTCTACTAAAGATAGAGATAAGTATATTCTTAATAACTTCGTCCTGACCAACAATAACTTTAGCTATCTCGGTTTGAAGAAGTTTATATTTTACAACAAAAGCATCTAATGCTTCTACATCTGATTTATATTGCATTTCTTTGTTTTAGTATTTTGAGTTTTGTAATTATTTTAACCAGTTATTATCAAACTTACATTTATTATATGGTTCAAAAATGTTGATATAGGTTTTACGTATTTTCTCGTTAGTCCATTTCTTTACAACTTCACCTTTAGCTCTTTCGAGGGCTGCATTTTGTATCTTATCATAATCACTTTGCAAATTAGCTTTATGTGGTGATGTCTTCGTTTTTAAATACAAAATACGGTAAGCTTGCTTGCCTTCACTATCTTTCATAAGTACAGGCTTTGATATCTCGCCCGGTTTCATTTTATCAATAGTAAAGAAGATGGTTGGGTCAACTTCTTCGGCACTAAACTTAGTATTTCCTGTAGCTGTATTAACAATCATACCATTATTATTCTTATTCAAGTCGTCAGAATATCTCATTGCAGCTTTACTGAATTGCATGGAACTATCTTTAATAACAGTATAAATACTATCAAGATATGCCTTAGCTTTTCCTAATTGATAAGGCGACACCTTAGGTGTAAATAATATATGTCGGGCATTGATATAATCACCTCTTCTTTCGATAAGTTGAATAATATGGAATCCGGCTTTAGTTTCGATAACAGGTGATATTTCATCCTTTTTTAAACTATAAGCAGCAGCTTCAAATTCAGGATACAATTCACCTCTGCCATACAAACCTAATTCGCCTCCTTTTTTAGCAGAGCCTGGATCTTCGGAATAAAGAACTGCTAATGATGAGAATTTCTCACCTTTAACTATACGTTCTCTTAATTCTTCCAAACGTTGTTTGGTGTATGCTTTTTCTTCTTTTGAAACGAATGGCTGTCTAACAATATGACCTATCTCATACTCCGATTCTATCAAAGGAATACTATCTTTAGGGATTTCATTGAAATACTTTTTAACATCCAAAGGAGTTACTTTAACATTCTCTGTTATCTTTTCCTCCATCCTTTGAACCAACATTTGATTCTTAACAATATCTTTAAACTCAGCTTTAAATTCAATGATAGACTTTTTGTAAAACTCTTCAAACTTTTCTTTAGAACCAAACTGAGCTACATAATATCTTAAACGTCTTTCCATTTCGCTTTCAACTTGGTCGTCAGTTAATACAAGACTATCCAGTTTAGCCTGATTCAATAATAGTTTACTGAAAAGCATGTTTTCAAGTATACTACATTTAGAACTATCTCCTGACACAAAGTTACCCTGCGCCCTCATCTGAAGATATTGATTTTCGATGTCAGATAGCTTGATGATATTAGCACCAACAATTGCTACAATCTGATCAATAACCTTACCTTGAGAAAAAGTATTGAGAGTAGAAAGTACAGAAAAGGATAAGATTAGGATGAAATATTTTAATTTAAGCATAATGTATTTAATAATAATTTAGAAACTCTGTTTAGTAAATTTTATTGTGCTGATTAGTAAATTTTAAAGTCTTTGTTTTTAAGAGCATCTTGATAAACCTCATCATGCATTTTATTTATAAGCTCTAGTTTTCTTTTGTTAATGATGATATTTCGGATGTTTTCTTTTTCGAAACTTAATGGTGAGATACTTTCTTTTATCTTAAAATCTTTAATATTGATAAGATAATAAAAGGAGGAATCACTAATTTCAATAGTACGATGATTGCGGAGATATGCTTCCTGATCGTAAGTTTCGATTGGTATTTCTTTTAAAAGATCATCAAACAACAACCATTTATCATCATCAATATAATAGTTAGCTGCATTCTGCGAACATTGTTTGTACAACTGATTTTTATCAGAACCCGAGAACAGCATTTGTTTTATCTTAGCTTTATAAGGAGATTTAGAGCTAAGCTTAATATAATTTACTTTAATAATATTATTTTTAAGTAAAAAATTGTCAGTATTCTTTTTATAATAATCTTCTATCTGTTCTTTTTTAACAACAGTATCCAGCAACTGAGTTATCAGCTTGGACTCATAATTATAAACTACCAATGAGTTGCGATAGTTCTCTATTTGTTCGGTAAAGTCTTTTTGATTATTCGTAAGATTCTTATCAGCTTTATGAAGGATAATCTTTTGTCGCACCCAATTATTAAGATAATTCTTAATTATAAGTACGCTATCGTTTTTAGAAGTATTAGGAGGAACTATTCCTTTCAAATCTGATTTATAAAGATTGTATTCAAATGCAGTTGCTACAATTACTTCGTTTTTCTTTTTATTACAACTAATTAAAAAGAGCACTATAGTTAATAAAGTAAGAAGTCTAAGCTTATGAATCATTCTTTTGAATTATTATTTTACCGGAGTATTGTAAATTACTAAGCGTAGCTGTAAGATTTCAGCAACCTTTCAGCTACGCTTAGCATCCTTTATTTGAATCTATTTTATTGAATCGAAAACATCTTTATTTAAAGAGTATGGATATTTACTTCTTAATTGTTTAATCCATTCTTTTTCTAAATAGTTTTGATAGTCTGCAGTAATTATTCCTTTAGCTTCCTGTAAAGTCTTAACTTCAGGAGCTAATTTCTTATTAACTACAATTATGATTAAATCTTTTCCATCAGTAATATTGTTAGCAATTCCTTCTTTCCAATCTATTTGATCAATGTATTTATTATCTCCTTTTGAGAACTTGTCAGCTGAAGTAATGATAGCAGTTGAATCTTTAGTTGTTTTCTGGAATAGTTTAAGATATTTCTTATCATCTAAAGTATATTTCTTGTCAACAAACTTCTCAACTAAACTTTTAGCATCTTTTTCGCTAACTTTACCATCTTTAAATCTAAATATTATAGCATCTACTCTATCGCTCCACATGTAGTTATTTTTATTATTGTTATAATATTCTTTCATACCTACAGTGTCTTTGATTGCTTTTGACCATACATTACGGTCTGTAAGATCAAATAATAAGATACCATCTCTGTATTCTTTCATCAAAGCTTTGAAATCAGGATATTTTTCTTCCAGTTTGCTATCAGCATATTTAAAGATGTAAGCATCTACCATATCTTTATATTTGCCATTTACGTAAACTTCAATATTCTCTGGTGAGCTTTTATCTTGCTTAGAAGCTAACCAATCAGTAAAGTCAGCTTGAGTGTATTCTTTAGTGCCTATTGTAAACAAACTTCCGTTTAATCCTTTTGCTTCTTCAGCTTTCCATGCTTTAGTAAATACAGAATCAGTAACAACTTTATAGAAATCTTTTAACGCCTGACGGTTTTCTTTAAAATTGTATTCTTTTTTAGTATTAGCTAAAAATGATTCTTTACTCTTGTTTGATCTTTCGTCTTTAGTAACTTTTTGTTTTATATCTGATAAAAGTTCTTCAAAAGGTTTGATGTCTTTCTTTTCGATAAGTTTAATAATATGCCATCCATATCTTGATAAAACAGGTTCAGTAATATCGCCCGGTTTCTCTAGTTTAGATATTGCATAAATAAACTGAGGAATCATACGGTTAACACCAAACTCTGGTAAGGTACCACCTTTAGCAGCCGAACCTTTATCATCAGTATATTGTTTTACTAAGTCTTCGAATTTCTCACCATTCTTAAGTTTTAAATAAACTGAATCTGCTTTTTGTTTTGCTTTTAAATTATCTTCTTCTGATGGGTTTTGAGGAACTGCTATTAAGATATGAGCAACTTGAACTTTACCCATAGCTTTTTTCTTATCAGTTACTTTTATTAAATGATAACCAAAATCAGTTCTTACCGGCATTGAAACATCGCCAACCTTAGTATTATAAGCTCCGCATTCGAAAGGATAAATCATATCAAATACTGAGAAATAACCAAGGTCACCACCGTTACCTTTAGCCGTTTGTCTTTCTTTTGTAGCAGGAGTATCTTTAGCAGAAGGATCATCAGAAGCTTCGGCAGCTACTTTCTCGAAGCTTTCGCCGGCCATAATCCTTTTTCTTAAACTCATTATCTTTTGATAAGCTTTAAGAGTATCATCAGGTGAAGCATTCTTATCAAGTTTAATCAATAAGTGACTAGCCCTTACATCTTGTGTCATTCTATCATAAGCTTCTCTGATTAAATCATCAGTCACATCTTTATCTACCAAATATGGTTGAGTTAATTGAGTTCTGTAACCATTTAATTCAGCTTTAAAAGCCATTCCTGTATCAAGTTTAAGTTCTTCTGATTCTTTAACCTTTAACTTAAAGTTAATAAACAGTTCCAGATATTCCTGTAAAGCTTTCTTATCTACAGGTTGATCTTTTTGATTGTTTTTCTGATACACCCTTAGGAATTCTGATTTAGTTACATTGTCGCCTGCTATTTTTAATAATACAGCATCGTTGTCTTTCTGTGCAAAAGAAGATGTAATAAATAAGAAAAACAAAACAATAGAGATAAATTTAATGTATTTCATTTTATTTGATTGATTTTAATTTTACTTTAAACGTTTATTAATGATTTGAGTTTATTATTAATTCTTAACTTAATAACCTCACCCCCGCCTCTCCCACTTCGACTACGCTAGTGACCTAAAGAGAGGAGCTTGATTATTCTAAATTATAGATTCTTTTTTTTTCTATTCGTAATTACTTATGTTTTTCATTTTCAAATTTAGGCATTTTAGGCACTTTAAGTACTTTAGGCACTCTCTTACCTGCTATAGTTCGGAGCCTCACTGGTAATAGTAACATCATGAGGGTGGCTTTCAACAACACCGGCAGGAGTTATCTTTATAAACTTTGCCTTATGTAGTTGCTCAATAGTTGCAGAACCTGTTAAGCCCATGCCTGCTCTTAAACCACCTACCATCTGATGAATAACTTCGGATAAAGTGCCTTTATATGGAACTCTTCCTACTATCCCTTCAGGAACCAACTTCTTAATATCATCTTCCATATCCTGGAAATAACGGTCTTTAGAACCTTGTTGCATTGCATCAAGTGAACCCATTCCACGATAGGTTTTAAATTTTCTTCCTTCAAAGATTATAGTTTCGCCCGGTGATTCGTCAACACCTGCAAACAAGGAACCTGCCATTATAGAATCAGCTCCTCCCGCTAAGGCTTTAACTATATCGCCCGAATATCTTATACCACCATCAGCAATAACAGGAATACCTGTGCCTTGCAAAGCTTTAGCTACGTAATAAATTGCTGACAACTGAGGAACTCCGATACCTGCAATAACTCTGGTTGTGCAGATAGAACCCGGTCCGATACCTACTTTAATACCATCAGCACCGGCTTTAGCTAAGTCGATAGCTGCTTCGGCTGTGGCTATATTACCAACAATTACATCTATATCAGGGAATTTACTCTTAACAAGACGGGTTGCATCCAATACTCCTTTTGAGTGACCATGTGAGGTATCAATAACAATAGCATCCACACCAAATCTAACGAGTTCGGTAACTCTTTCGATGATATCAGAAGTAACACCAACACCTGCTGCAACTCTCAGACGACCTTTGCTATCTTTACAAGCATTAGGGCGTTCTTTTAGTTTGATAATATCACGATAAGTTATCAAACCTATAAGCTTTTTATTCTCATCAACTACAGGTAGTTTCTCTATACGATGTTCTTGTAATATATCTTCTGCTTGTTCAAAGTCGGTGAATTCGGAAGTGGTAACAACTTTCTTAGTCATTATTTGCTTAACCGGACGGTCTTGGTTTCGTTCGAACCTTAAATCGCGGTTAGTAACGATGCCTACAAGCTCCATCTTCTTGTTTACAACAGGAATACCGCCTATCTTAAACTCCTTCATTATAGACAATGCATCCGAAACCAAGGCATTTTCGTTTAAAGTAATTGGGTCGATAATCATTCCATTTTCGGCTCTTTTTACTTTTCTAACTTCATTTGCCTGTTGTTCGATGCTCATATTTTTGTGCAAAACACCAATTCCACCCTCTTGAGCCATTGCGATAGCAAGACCCGATTCGGTGACGGTATCCATTGCAGCCGAAACAATTGGGATGTTAAGCCTTATATTTCGAGAAAACATCGAACTTACATTTACTTCACGAGGTAATACCTCTGAATACGCGGGTACCAGTAGAACATCATCGAATGTAAAACCTTCGCCCATGAACTTACTTTCATCGTTAACCATAAAGACCCCTTTTTTGGAGTGCAAATGTATGAATATTTGGTGAATTAAAGTGTTAATTTTTTTTAATACTTAAAATATTAATTTATTTAGTAGTTATAAGCTTAAAAAGCCTTCACTAAATCAAGGTTTATGTATGGATGTTAATAGATTTTATATCTTTTATTTTATTATAATGTTAGGCGTAGCTTCCTAACTAGGGGATTTTATATTCAAGTTTGTATAAGTGTTTATTAATACCTGAGAAAAACCCATAACCGCCCCAAACTGTGTAAAGCGGTTATGGGTATGATTTTTTTAAACTGCAGGTTGGCCTCCTGGACCAACGTATTTAGCATCTCCAAAAGCTAAAATTGGGAAAAAGACTATGCCTAACAAAATTAATCCAACAGTAAAACCACCATCTTTACCAAACGAAAGGGAAAGTTTGTGATAAACCATTATTAGAATCACAATGTTAACAATTGGGATTAGCATAAGAAAAAACCACCACCAAGGTTTACCTACAATTTCTAACAGAACAATTACATTGTAGATTGGAACAATGGCAGCCCATCCCGGTTGTCCTGCTTTTGAATAAATTGTCCACAGTGAAGCAATCATTAACACTATGATTGCTAAATAAAATACGATAATTACTCCCATTTATTTTGTTATTTAATTTTTCCTACTCTTAAGGCTTTTCGGAATACGCCCCGTTTTTGTGAGTGGGTTCTGGACTCCACTTTTTATTTTTAGTGCTGTCACTTTTGTTGGTCAGCTCTTTGGTTTTCACATTACTTTATTTTTTTATACTTACATTAAACAACTTTTATATGCTACATGCTTTCTTCAATACGTATATAATAAGCTGTATTAGTGCAATACATAGCTATATTTTTTGTTTTTATAATGCTTATTTATAAGTTGCAAATATACATTTTTATTTAATACCACAATAATAAATTCAACATTTATATATAAATAAAAAAAACCTCCACCATATTAATGATGAAGGTTTTTTGTCTTCCTAATATCCTAATAGTCTAGAGGTCTATTAGCTTTTCTTCCAACTATAAGTACTTTAAGTATTTCAGGCACTTTAAGTACTTCTTGTTATTGTAGATAAAACTTCTGAGGTTCAGCCCAAGGACCGTTAAGCTCCGGATGGGCAAATATGATTAAACGTTGGGTAATCCATACTGCCGAACCTTTATTTTCAACACCCATGTCTATTGTATAAATAGCTTGTGTAAATGTCTTGTGTGTTGTACCTGAGTCATCTGGGTTAACCATAGCCGTTTCGCCTAAAGCATAAGATACCTCAACACCATTAGCAAATTCACTTTTGTCTATCGAAAACCTACCTGTTTCCTGATTGGTGCGTACTTTGCCTTCTACTCTACCACCGCCCAGTGTTTTATAAAATCCGTATAATATCTTTTTTATAATTGTTGTATGATGAGTAGGGCTTTTGCGTCCTATTTTAAAGTTAAATAAGATGGCAAGATCCGTAGTTGCCAAAGGGCTTGAAGCAGCTCTGTCTAATAAAGGATTAGCAGTAACATGAAATTTCTTTATAAAATTAACTACTTGCTCATTAATACTTTTAGTTTTAGTTAAAGGGTTTTCATGCTTTGTCCAAAGTCCGTTTATCGGATCAAGAAAAGCTGTAAATTGATCGCTCCACCAGTGCACTTCCAGATTTGTCCATCCGAACGAAGTTGCAGTAGTCGGTACTACGGTTAACGTTAAGCTGTCGTTTGTTCTTTTTAGGTAAGAAGCAAAGTCTTTTTCATTTGTTGGAATTCTTGAATTCATAGGCTAAAATATTATTTCGTTTTTAATTAATTGATTTGTTATTTATTATATGTGTAAACAGAACATTATTATCATGCAAAATATCTTTTCCGCCATATGGCCGAAAAGTTCCGCCATATGGCCGCAAAGTTCTGCCATATGGCCGAGAAGTTCTGCCATATGGCCGAGAAGTTCTGCCATAAGGCTGAGAAGTTCTGCCATAAGGCTGAGAAATTCTGCCATTAGGCTGAGGAATTCTGCCATTAGGCTGATAAATTCCGCCATAAGGCCGATAATTTAAGTTATCCGCTGAAGAATTTTTATTATTGAAAAAAGATTGGTTGCTATGCTTAGTAATACCCGT
>JBAXLO010000151.1:0-11574 GCA_037134755.1 Bacteroidota bacterium
AGATTTGGTTTAGTAGTTGACATTTTGTATCTAAAATAAATTGGGTGCAAAGGTAGTATAAATTTGTATTTCCTACTCATTTCCGAGGTAATCTTATTCAATTCTGAGGTTGTCTTAATTGATTCTGAAAGTTTCCTAGCCAATTCTGAGACAGTCTTACTCAATTCCGAGAATATTCAGGTTAAATTTTATATGTCTTACTCAATTCTGCGGTTGTCTTACTCTGTTCCGGGGACGTCTTAGTTGATTCTGAAAGTTTCTTATTCGATTCTGAAGTTGTCTTACTCATTGCTGCGGATGTCTTACTCAATTCTGCGGTCGTCTTACTCAATTCTGAAAGTTTCTTACTCAATTCTGCGGTCGTCTTACTCAATTCTGCGTTTTTTTTTAAATATAAACTGCTTGTTTTGTAGTGTTTATTAAAATAAGATACTTAAATCTAATTATTGATTATATATGGAGAGTTAGTATGAAAAGGAAAATATAAACCCTGACAAACTTTTAATTTATCAGGGTTGTATTTTTTTTAAAATATATCCGGTAAGCGGTTTGGAACCGCTAACCGGAAAGTATTTCGACATTAATGACCACGTTTAGACTTCTACTTCATTTTTAGCGAAATAAACCCCAACCCCTTAAAAAGGGGCTATAACAATTTATATGGTTGTTTTAGGTGTAATGGATTCCATGATGAAACCTAATTCTGTGGTTTCGCCAATTTTTATTATAAATGTAAATTCTATTGGTTCTGATTTATCGCTTGTTAGGATTGCACTGTATTCGGCAGGTAATAGTTTGTCTTTAAAATATTCGCCGTTAGTATCGCTTATAGCTATGAAATTAATAGCTAAAATTGAAAGTGTTATACCTTGAGCAGGTAAGCCTGTTAATTTTTCTAATAGTTTAACGGCTAACTGACCTGTGGTAACATTAGCCGGAACAGGAGTTTTGGCGTGCATGTGATGATGTGGGACTTTGCGTGCTGATAAATATGCTTTGTAAAATTCGTTGCTATCGAATTGAAACATTTCAGCAATAGTATCTAAATGATTTTTAAATAATATTCTTATTTTACTAATTTCTAAATCTAAAGCTTCTAGCGTGTTTTTATGTAGATCAATTAAATTTTTAGAAACATTAAAAGTGTCCAATTTTGTTTGTAAACCTGTTAATTTGGAAATAAAAGCAGTAGTAATACCAAAAGGAATAAGTGCTGTTTTGTTATCATCAATTGCTTTTAAAATAGTGATCATGATAGCTTTTAGTTCTTGTGTTTTTAGATGAAATAATTCATTTTCAGTATATATTTTAAAACCAATTAATTTTTCATCTTCAATAGTAATACCATAACTACTGATAGCAGATGCAGCGGCACCTAAATTGAGTGCAATTTCTCTTTTAATAGCAACTCCGATATCTGTATTGGCTAAAGTTTGTGCTTGAAGGGTTTGAACATAACCATCGCAAACTGCTTTCATAGCAATTAATTGGGTTACAAACCCTTTGAATGCGGGTAAAAGTAAAAGAACTGCTGCATTGTTTTCGCATAAATAAGTTACGCGTGCAACCATTGACAGATAATAAACATACTTTGAGTTCATGATATTGATTTTATTAATTATTATTTAATTTCTACTTATTGTTGTATAGCTTAAATTACTCCTCGATACATGCCAAAATTAGGACATTACCGGACTAAAATAAAGCAAAACTTAACGTAGTAATAAAAGATAATTAATAAAAATCAAATTTTATTGGGCGGTAGGCTGGCTTCCTGAAAAAAATTATAAAGAGCAAAATTGAGAGTGCAAAGATACTACTTTATTTAACAATAATAGAAAATAAAATATTTATTTAGCATATATGTGAAATAAAAAACATTTATTGATGCTACATAAGGAAATTTTATTAATTTTGTGCTATTCAAATTAATAATTGCATAACATAAACATGTATATATAAAAACATAAAGGGTAGAATGAAATATTAATAATACAAATAAAATGAAGCTACTGATTGTTTTTATTTTGAGGTATTTTATATGTTTAGCAGGAAATAGATATTCAAACATAATATATGTAAGTAAGCTTACACTCTCACAATTAAGTCCTCTCTTACCCAAAGTTCACTCACAATACCAAATCATTATAACTATATTTACTATAGGCAAAAATAATCTAGAAACTTTAGTCGCCAGTGTATAAGTCAAGTGGCGACCGACAAGCTAGATGAAAGAAGAAATACAATTTTAATCTATTTAATTTGAATTGAGTAGATAGAATCTATTAATAATTAAGCTTGCCTACCAGCAGGTAGGTAATGAACATTGAATAATGTGTAATTTAGATTTATAAATTAAATACAAATCATAATGAAAAAACATTTACAAATGTTTATAATACTAAGCATGTTCTTAGTATTTTTAGGAAATATGGCTTATACACAATGTAATGCCCCTACATTACAACCTACTAATTTGATTTTAACATCAACTACTAATTCTATTTCGGGTACATTTAATCCTTCTTTTGATGCTGATCATTATCTGATTGTTAGGAGTACATTGAGTACTCTTAGTACTTTGCCTCTGGATAGTACTATTTATACTGTCTCTGATACGTTGGGAGGAGGTACTGTAATTGCATACCAAACGGATACAACAATCACAGATGCAAATCTGTTTGCAGGTATTCAATTTTATTATTATGTGTTTGCTGCTAATTCTTTGTCCTGCTCGGGTGAACCTGCTTATTTGAGAACATCTCCATTGACAGGTACTGCAACTTGTTCGTTGAAATCGTTAAATATTACTGCTATACTACAGGAGTATTATAATACCGGCACAGGTTTAATGAATCAGACTTTGGGAATAAATTGGGATACCGGTGACCTTTTCCATAATTTTGGATCAAATATAGTTGATACTGTAACTGTACTTATCAGAAGTACAATACCTCCTACTTATATTATTGAAGCAACTTTTAATGGTGTCAACATAACTACAAACGGTAGTATTCCTACTATTTATTTAAACAGTAATTGGAGTTCATGTCCTTATGGTGCAATTACAGGCTATCATCATATTGTTATTAAACATAGAAATAGCATAGAAACATGGAGTGATTCTGTTGATTTCTCGGGACAGCAGATTAATTACAATTTCTTTACACATACTCCTGTTGAATTTGAAGGTGGAATGTATGAAGATGCTAACGGAAATTTTGAGATATGGGGAGGAGATGTTAATCAAAACGGGAATCTTGAATCTGCGGACTTTAGTGAAATATATTTAGCTGAAAATTCTTATGACGAAACAGTGAATAACGGTTATGTTATTGATGATATTGATGGAAATGGAAATATTGACAGCCAAGATGTTGGTATAGCATATAACAATGCAAATTGGGGAGCAAATACTATAAATCCTACAGAAGGACGAACACAACCTACAAATTTAACATTAACTCCCTATTATAGTACTATTACAGGCTCATTTACAGCTTCTGAAACTGCAGATCATTATCTGATAGTAAGAAGTACGTCCGGTATTTTAGGTGCATCACCTGTTAGAGGGACATTATACACTGCGGGTAATACAATAGGAAATGGTGTTGTGGTAGCTTATCAGGTAGGAACCTCTTTTATAGATACAAATCTGAATAAAGGAACATATTATTACTTTATTTTTGCTGCTGACACCTTATATTGTACACACAATTACTTAACTACATCGCCACTTGCTGCCAGTGTTAACCTTAATTGTGGCATACCAACCGCCCAACCTACTAATCTAATTTTAACAAGAGATAACACTTCTGTTAGTGGTTCTTTTACAGCTTCGGCAAGTGCCGATCATTATCTGATAGTAAGAAGTACATCTGCTACACTTACAGCAACACCTGCAAGAGGAACTGCCTATATTACAGGAAATACTCTTGGTGACGGTACAGTAGTAGCTTATCAAACAGATACAGCATTTGCAGACTCTAGTTTGAATATATGTACACAATATTATTATACTATTTATGCAGCTAATTGTACTGGTTTGCCTCAATATTTAGCTACAGATCCACTTTTTTCTGTAACTAATAATTGGCTTTCTTCTGTTGATATTACTATAGTAAAAGACACTACTTATTTTGTTAATTCAAATAACACATGGGTGAATTTTATTCCTACAAATGATACATGTAGTACTATTTTTGGAGTGCCTAGCAGTTCAAATGTTTTAATTGACAGTATTTATATGTATAGCGGTTCTTGTGGATCTTTATCATTAATTAATACTTATGCTATTAATGACACTATCAGGGAATTGAATTTCGAAAATTTAAATATAGACACAAATTATTATTTTAAAGTAAAATTTAGTAATGTCTTTAATAATTTATTTTCAGCTTCAATTATCTATATGTATAAAGATATTATACCATGTTCTCCTGATTTGTGTAATCTCATTGTAAATGGTGGATTTGAATGTGTTAGTTCAGATATTTTTACTACTTATCCTGGTTCACCTGTAACATATCCAAATAATGTAGACCCTTTTCATACAGGCAGAGTTTTAAGTTGGGAGGCAGGATGGGGGATACCTGTAATTGATCAAATAAATTCTGGCTATAGTACTATACTAAGAACGGAAGTAACTTATATTGATAATCTTCACATAACATTTGCTGGAGGTTCTTCTATATATGAGAATATTAGCCAACCTATAACACAAGTTGGATATGAATATGAATTATCTTTTTCATATCGTAACTATAATTTCTGCCCAGCATATTTAAATGTATATTTAGCTAATTTTAATGATATATATAATGGATCAATAGGACAAGTCAAACCTCAATTTACAGAGAGTCTTCAATTATATTCAAATCAAATCCCTTATACTGGTTTTTGGGAAAATGAAACAATTAATTTTTCAAATGATAACAATATCACAAAGTTAGTTTTTTTCCTTTTACCAATATCTGATCCCCCATACAATATATATTCACCCTCATTAGATATTGATAATATCTTTTTTAAACCTAAAATAAAATTCAATTTGCCAAATCCAGCTATAATATGTGCAGGAGTACCAACACAAATCACTGCTTCATTACCAACAAATATAACTAATTTAAATTGGCAATGGACATCAATACCAAGTGGTTTTACTGCAAGTACACAAAGCATAACAGTTTCACCTACAGCAACTACTACTTATACAGTAACAGCTACAGGGGGTGGTTGTACTTATACTGGAAGTATTACTATTACTATTGATATATTACAATCACCATTTATTACCGGAAATAATAATAATTGTGATACAACTAATATCTATACAACATCAAACAGTTTTAATTTTACATGGACTACTGTAATTAACGGTGTAACTACACCAGCAGGTACCGGAAATTCAGTTACAGTAACATGGCCTTCTAATATAAATTACAATTATCCTCATATGATAATTGTTACATCGGTTGATACAAATGGATGTGCTTCATCAGATTCAATGAATATTTATAATTGTTGTTTAGATACAACCGTTAGTAATATAAATTTACATGATACAATAATTACTTCATCATCAGGAATGTTAACAGATGATTTATATATAAATGGCACAGTTACTTTTGATTGTAATTGCGAAATAATATTTATGGGACCTAAAGTAGAAATGGGACCTTATGCACAAATTATCGCTGCACCTAATACTACTTTAATAATTAAAAAGGGATCAGTTTTTGAAGCAGGTTGTAGATTTATGTGGGATGGCATATATGTTACAGGTGGAAGTTCAGAAGTGGATGTATTAGATTTTTCTACAATTAAAGATGCTATTAATGGATTGGTGTCTGACAGCAATGGAATTATTAAAACAAAAGATGCTTATATGACCGATAATTATTTTAATATTAAAATTAGCAATGCTGTTGCAGGTAATTATGCCGGAACTATTAAAAATACTGCATTTAAGTTTATTGGAGTTAATACTAGTGGTAATACTTATCATTTTGTATTTCCGCCTTTACAAAACACAAAGACACTTGTAGGTATTTATTGCTACAATGTACATTATGCAACTATTGGCGATGAATCATCAAGTAGCTTTAGAAATACATTTGACAAAATGCGATTTGGTATTTATGCTAATAATTCAACTATTAATGTTGTAAATAATGAATTTACAAATATACTTAACGGAATAAATCCACCACTTCCTACTTATAACGAACCAACAATACTTGGTACACGCCCGACTTATCCTGAAGGAGCTGTTTATGCAATAAGTACATCGGCATTCATACGTCCATGTGGTTTAACTGTAGGTGGTGACGGACTGAAACAAAACTTTTTTAATAGTTGTAATACAGGTATTTTTTCTTATAATTATATAAACAATCTATTTAATAGTGATATTAAAGATTGTCGCTATGGTATAAGTTTGGTTAATATTGCAACAATTAGTAATGGAAATTTAACTGTCAGACCTTCATATATTAATGATAACAATATATATGGTGCAGTTACTCCGGGTAAAGGTATTTCGATTAAAAACACAGACGCATCACCTTTAGGTTATAATTGTTATGTTAAGCGAAATACTATTACAGATAAACAGACAGGCATTTATATGATTGGTGTAAACTCAACGTTATTAACATATTCAACTGTTGATAGTAATACTATTCACACTAATCTATCAGATCCTTACGTACCGACAAGTCAGAATCAATGCGGAATATCTGTAAGCAATTGCAGTAGATTAGATATCTCCTTTAATTATATTAACAGGCAATATCCAATTTGGGATACCAATGGTGACTATAATAATATAAAAGGTATTTCGATAACAGCAAGCCTAAGTGCAAATGTGTTTCAAAATACATTAAACTATATGGGTAATGGTATCTACACAAGTGGATCGTTAGACATCACTCAATTTAATTGTAATACTTTTAATAACAATTATTACGGTTTTAATTTTGGTGATTTATCCCATTTAACTAATCAAGGTATTCAAGTTAATGGGATTAATCGAAATTATAATCCATACAATCAATGGATCAATGACGCTCCATCTTTCCCAACCCACAAAAGGATGATAGATAATGGTTTGAACTTCCCTGGATTTCATTATTATTATGCTCCTGCCAGTTCAATTTATGACCCTACTGTATCAATGCCTTGGAGTCCGTGGATTTTTCCAATAGTTAATTCGGGAGGTAATAGTTTGTGTACTGAAACGGGACAAACGGGACCTGTTGGCCCTATAAGTACTTTAGCAGAACGTGAAACGCAATTAGGGCAAATAGTACGAAATCAATTGATTTACGATACTCTGCAATCTCAATATACTGCAATGGCAAGAGAATATGCTTATTTATTGTTAGCAAACGATACCACAATTATAAATATGGGTGATACCAGCGATTATGTATATCAGGCATTTTACACTACTATGCAAACATCCGATGCTGCACATACTTTAAATGCAAGAGAAGCTATGTACGAAAATAAGTTGGATATTGCGCAGCAAGAACTGAATATGATAGCTGATACTAATGCTGTTAATCACAATCGTATAATTGTTGATAATATTTACCTAAATACATGGGCACAGAATAATTATGAACTAACTAAAGAACAAAGTGGTATTTTGTATGATATAGCTTATCTAGACCCTAATGCAAACGGAGATGCTGTATATACGGCACGTGTAATGCTTAATATTGACCCTGATGATGTTGAAGTAAAGTCTGCTATATTTATTCAACATCCTAAAGAAGTTACACCTAATACAGTACACGTATATCCGAATCCAGCTAAAGAAACGATAACTATTGCCTTTGACCAAGCTATTTTAAATGACGGAATAGTTGAGATTTGGAGTATAGTGGGCAATAAATTATTATCTACTTCTATACCTAAAGCTACCGCTCAACAGAGAGTTGATGTTAGCAGTTTAACTTCAGGCATCTATTTTTATGTTGTCAAGATTAATGGTGATAAATTATCATCAGGCAAACTCATTATTTTAAACAAATAATACAACTTTTTTAAGTAAATCCTGTCTATATGGCAGGATTTACTTATTTTTGTATCCGATATGACATACTTAAAAAACATATTTTTATTTCTTCTTCTCTTATCTGGAATTAATACAGATTGTCAGATTATTGGCACTAACTTAGTTCAGAATCCCTCTTTTGAAAAATATTATAATTGCCCTACTTGGGCTGCTCAATTATATGAATGTAAATATTGGTGGGGTTATAGTACTGACTATTTTAATGCTTGTGCAGCATCAGGAGGAGCTTCAGTTCCATTAAATGGATTCGGATTTCAATATGCACATACAGGTGTTGCTTATTCCGGTTGTGTTATTAATGGAGATCATAATGCTAGAGAAATAATAAGAACAAAGCTAAGTGATATATTAATTGCAAACAAAAGATATTGTACAAATTTCTATATCACACTTTCTGAATATACATACACATGGATTCCGAATGCTTATGTAGTAATAGATTCAATAGGTATGTTTTTTTCAAAAGATTCTGTTCAAGACACTTTACCACTTCCAATTTTAAGTAGTGGTATAAAGGTTCAGAATAACATATTTAATATAGATACTATTAATTGGCTTAAAATATCAAATACTTTTATTACTAATGGTGGAGAACAGTATTTAATGATAGGTAATTTTGATAATCTTATTATTTACTATCCATCTGGTACATTAGGACGGACTTATGTATATGTAGATGATGTTTCGGTATGTGAGTGTAGTTTTAAATTTAGCTTAGGCAATGATACTACTTTATGCGTCGGCGAAAGCCTAATACTTAAACCAAATATGCCTAATGCAATATATACATGGCAAGATAGTAGTCATACTTCTACTTATAAGGTTACACAAGCAGGTACTTATTGGGTTAGTGCTTACTTTGCAGAATATAATTTTACTACTTATGATACTATAAATATAGCTTATATTAATTGTGATACTATTGATACTATTAATAATATAATATCCATTTATCCCAACCCTGCAACTAATAATCTTACTATAGAAACTAACTTTAATGAAGAACATAGATTAGAAATAATTAATCTTCTCGGGCAAACCATTTATACAACTTATATAGGTAGGAAGAGTATTATTAATACTTCAAATTACTCATGTGGGCTTTATATTCTAAAGATATATACAGATAAAGAAATTGTAGTAAGGAAATTTGTAAAAGAATAAGTTTTTCATTCATAATTCATAACCTATAATTCATGATTTTTTCCATATATGGGCGATACTAGCGATTATGTATATCAGGCATTTTATAATAGTATGCAAACATCAGATGCTGCACATACTATGAGAGCAAGGAAAGCAATGCTTGAAAATGATTTAGTAACGGCACAAAATGAATTGAATCTTATAAATGACACTAATAGGGTTAATCATAACAGGATAATTGTTGATAATATTTATCTGAACACATGGGCACAGGATAATTATGAACTGACTAAAGAACAAAGTGGTATTTTGTATGATATAGCTTATCTAGACCCTAATTCTAACGGTGATGCTGTATATACGGCACGTGTAATGTTGAATATTGACCCTGATGATGTTGAAGTAAAATCTGCTTTGCATTTACAACTTCCTAAACAGGAATATAAACCTAATACAGTACATATTTATCCTAATCCTGCTAAAGAAACAGTTACCGTAGCATTCGATCAACCGATTTCTAATGAAGGAACAATAGAGATTTGGAGTATAGTAGGGAACAAATTGCTTTTTAATACTATTCATCAAGCTTCTTATAAGCAAATAGTTAATGTTAGTAGTTTAACTTCAGGTATCTATTTTTATGTTGTTAAGGTTAATGGTGATAAATTATCATCAGGCAAACTCATTATTTTAAATAAATAATACAACTTTTCTAAGTAAATCCTGTCTATGTGGCAGGATTTACTTATTTTTGTATCCAATATGACATATTTTAAAAACATATTATATATTCTTTTTGTATTTTTTTCATTAAATATTCAAGGACAGCAAATATTAGGGGTTAATCTAATTAATAATCCCTCATTTGAAGAATATTATAACTGTCCATATACCAGTGGTCAATTATATGAATCAAAATATTGGTGGGGTATAACTACAGAATACTTTAATGCATGTGCAGCACCTGGTGGTGTTTCTGTACCTGTAAATTATGACGGTTTTCATTATGCACATACAGGAGTTGCTTATGCAGGTTGTGTTCTTTATTGGTATGCAAATCCTAGTTATGATTATAGAGAAACAATAAAAACTAAACTTAAGGATACATTAATTGCAAATAAAAGATATTGCACTAATTTTTACACTACTCTAGCTCAATTTACATACACATACACGCAAAGTACTTATATTCTATTAGACTCAATAGGCATGCTTTTTACTAAAGATTCTGTTCAAGATAGTGTACCACTTCCAATTTTAAGCAATGGAACTAGAGTTCAAAATATTATTTCAAATCTGGATTCTATAAATTGGTTTAAAATACCAAATACTTTTATTGCAAATGGAGGGGAGCTATACCTAACAATTGGGAATTTTAATAATGTCATTTCATATCCCTCAGATGCGATAGGTGCAACTTATGTTTATATAGATGACGTTACGGTATGCGAATGTAGTTTTAAGTTTAGCTTAGGGAATGATACTACTTTGTGTATAGGGCAAAGCCTTACTTTAAACCCTAATATGCCTAATGCTGTTTTTACATGGCAGGATGGGAGTCATGGCTCTACTTATAAAGTAACACAAGCAGGTACTTATTGGGTTAGAGCTTATTTTGCAGATTATAATATTACAACTTATGATACAATAAATGTTGCTTATTATACAAATCCAATTATTAATTTAGGCAATGATACTACACTTTGCAGTGGGCAAAGCTTAATATTAAATGATACAAATCAAAATTATCTATATCTTTGGCAGGATAGTTCTACTAATCCTACATATAATGTTACTCAGCAGGGTTTTTATTGGGTAAAAGTTACAGATAGTAATAATTGTACAGCAAGCGATACTATTAATATAATGTATAAGGATTGTGATACTACTCAAAATATTGATAATATAATATCCATTTATCCTAATCCTGCAACTGATAATCTTACCATAGAAACAAACTTTAATGAAGAACATAGATTAGAAATAATTAATCTTCTCGGGCAAACCATTTATACAACTTATATAGGTAGGAAGAGTATTATTAATACTTCAAATTACTCATGTGGGCTTTATATTCTAAAGATATATACAGATAATGAAATTGTAGTGAAGAAGTTTGTAAAAGAATAGAAAAGAGTGCCTAAAGTACTTAAAGTTAAAAGTGCCTAAAGTTTTTTTTAAAAAAAGAAGCTGTTTTCTCAAATACAGCCTCTTTTATTTATTAAATTATGAATTATAGGAATATTGTATGCGTTTATGCCTGATTCATAATTGTATTAAGCACAATATCAGCCATTGCAGTCATTTCTTCGCCTGATTGCATGTTTTTCAGCTTTAGTTTT
>JBAXLO010000152.1:0-11448 GCA_037134755.1 Bacteroidota bacterium
GTGGCTGTAGAAGATCCCGTTTTCGAAAAAGTATTGTAATAAATTATGAACAAATATATCAATTGAAATTAATATAATCATAAAATAACACATAAATAGTATAAATTAAATATTAAAAGTACAATGAAAAAATTAGTAAAAGAATTAATCCTTGTTTCAGGATTAACCAGATTACATTTAGGAGCTTTCGTGAAAAGAGTAATAGGACTAGCTGATGCAGCTATAGCACATCCGTTAATAGCCCCGGATTTAGATCCTACTCCTTTAGAAATAAAGACAAAAGCTGATGCTTTAACCAAAGAAGTAGAAGAAAGAACTGCAATGGAATTAGCAGTTTTAGCCAAAACAAAAGGTGTCAACACAAAGGAGGACGATTTAAGAAATTTGATAAATAATAGTTGGGCACATCAGGCTCAGACAGCTTGTGCTGGTGATGCTGAAAAGGCTACTGATTTAGGATGGTTTATCAAAGGTATTGTTACTGGAAAAGCCCCTGTTGTAGTTGGTATGGCTGCTGATAGTCATCCAATTACAACCGGCATTGATAACAGAATTCATTTAGTACAAACAGTAAATATTATTAACAGTGCATCAGGATTGGTTGGAGTACCTAAAGATGCTGATCGTTTGGATGTTTACCAGCAGGTAGGAGGGCTTACTCCACCTAATGATATTAAAAAAATGGCAAATGTTGGTAGTGCTAACAGAGGTAAGTTTAGTTGTAGTTTTGATATCTCCGAATTAGATACTATTATTTATTATATAGTAGTATATATTGATAAAAAAACAAAATTGCCTTTGGTAATGAGTCCTGTGATGAGTGCTGTTGTAAGCTAATGATATGGTGAATTGGTGATATGGTGATTTAGTGATTTAAGACAACTTCATTATTTATTAATGGGGTTGTTTTTTTATTTAGTAAATAATTATTGGTTGTATTGGATAAATGTATAATTTTACAAAATAATTTTTTTGACTAAAAAATAGAAAATGATAACAATTCAAGAACTTTTATATAATCGGGGTTTAGAGAAAACAGCAAAAGTAAAGCTTGTTAGACATAAAGATTCCAGATTGGACATATATAATATTTATAAAACAGATAAGCTAGCTTTCTTAAAATATCAAAATATCCAACCAAAAGATGTTTTTAAAGATGTTGATTATATTGTGTCTTTTATAGGTGAAGAAGGAACATTGGCAAGGTTTATTGCAGTTTATAGAATTATTAATAAAACGATAAAAGGCAATGAATTTGAATATGAAATGGAAGAAATGGAAGTGTTTTATGATTTAAAAGAAAGAGTAATTATTAATTGGGGTAAATCTGCTATTTCATGGCATCAATGGATAAATAACGAAAAAGAAGTAGTTCAAATTCATCCTGGTTTACATTATAAACAGTTTTCAGATTATTCTGATTTTATTTTAACTTTTACTGAATTGAAAGAAATAATTACAAATCATTCGGAAAGCGATTGGAAACGGATGTTATCTATTGTTAAAGGAGTTTATTTAATTAGTGATACTAAAACAGGAAAACAATATGTTGGTTCAGCGTATGGTGAGGAAGGAATATGGGGAAGATGGACAAAATATGTACAAACGAATGGTCATGGCGATAATAAAACATTAATTGAACTGATAACAGAAGACAGTAAATACGCGTTAAATTTTCAGTTTTCTATTTTAATGATTTTACCTCGTACTATTACTCCAGATGAGGCTATAAAAAAGGAACGTCTTTTTAAAAACAAACTAGGAACAAATTCTTTTGGATTAAATAATAACTAAAAAAGTAATTTATGAAAAAATTAGAGACACCTACAAATAGGCTTATAGAAAATTATGTAAATAAATTTAATATTGACAAAAGGTATAAAACTGCAGATATATCAATTAATAATCTCATAAAAGTATTTCCCGAAAATAAGAAATTAGAAGATATATATTTAAAAGTAACTGTAATTAATCGTTTATATAGTACTAATATACTTGGGATTTGGGAAATGTCTAATCATATACTAAATATACAAGTTGATGAAGCTATAAATAATGGCAATCCAAGTATAGTCCATCATATTGCGCTTGGACATGGTGTTAAATTAAAAAATAAAACCGAAAACGACAAAGTAATTAAAGACATAAACTTTTATTCATTTGCAACTAAATATTGTAATTGGCATAATCAAGAATGTTATCCAATTTATGATAGTTTTGTTGAAAAAATATTAATAGAGTACCAAAAGGATAAACCTTTTTCTATATTTAATACAATTGATCTTAAAGATTTCATAAAATTTAAAACAATTATAAGTGATTTTATAAATTACTATAATTTAAATAATAAAAGCCTTAAAGAAATTGATAAATTCTTATGGATTTATGGAAGAGAAAGAGAAATTGAAAGAAAAGGGAAAGATAGATATTAAAATTGTGAATGATAATAATAATTAATACCTTATTTTATGGGTAAAGAAATTAAATTTTCAAACGACGGAGAGTTAGATCCTGAAAAAGTTAAAATTGCTGTATTCAATCAGATAGATTTTGCTTTATCAGAGTATGTTTGGTCTGAAATTAATAATGCATTTAGTATTTGTTGGAATGATGAAATCGGGATAAGAGGTTGGATATATGAAGGACAAATTGAAAAGTCAATATACAATTATTTAATTAATCAAAAGATACTTATCGACTATGATAAAATAGAAAAAATAGTTGAAATAATTCTTGACTATATTAAAATAACTGGAGGCTTTTTAAAAGATTAAAATTCGAATTATATATATAAAAATCAAATTAATGTTAGCGCAAGAATCATATAAATACAATCCATATAACTTTGATATCTTAGGTTTAAAATTTGTTGATAGAAGTTTTTTTACTGAAACATTAAAAGAATGGGAAGAAGATTTTCATAAGAAAAATCCCCTTTATTATGCTAATCATTTATTTGCAAATATAACTACTATGCTTTTAATTGATAAATGTATAGATGCTAGTGAGAATGAAAGATGCGGTATTGATTTAATAGATGGAAATATTGATATTGATATAAATATGGAAATGGATAAAAGTAGTTCAATACAAAGAGTTTATGCTTTAGGTTCATACCATGATGATGACGAACCAATTTTCTTAATAATTGATGAAAAGCTATCTGATGGTACTTTAATGTTATGTTACATACCAGATGATGAGGAGGAGGAAGATGATGTTATTAATATGCCCATCAATAGTGATTTTGAATATTCAAAAAAATAATGTAATTCAGTAATATGAAATAAGTTTCTTTATAATTAATATGATAACATTTTTTTATTTAGACCTATTTGTTAGAAATGTATAAGGTGTAAATTTATTATTATAGTAAAATATTAATATTTATGCAATTAATAAAAACTTTGTTTAGAGATGGAATTCATGGTATTGAACATGCTTATAGAGTTCTAATGCTCGTTCAAAAAATAGCAGAATTAGAACAATTAGATAAAGCAACAAGGGAAGTACTTGAATTCTGTGCAGTTTTCCATGATATTGGGCGTACTAATGATAATATTGATGATTTACATGGAGCTAAAAGTATTATTAAATTGAAAAGGATTAATTTTCTTAATTTAAAAAGATTTAATAATGATTTAATAAAATATATTATTGAAAATCATTGCATATCAGATAATAAAGCTCATCAAAATGCATCAAATTATAATATAAATGATCATCAAAAAGCAGTTTACTTATTAGATTTATTTAAAGATGCTGATAATTTAGATAGAGTTCGTTTTAATGACCTAAATACTAATTTTTTACGATTTGAAAATTCATATACCCTTGTTTCTTATGCTAAAAGTTTATGTAATTCTAACTTCTCACTCGAGAATATTGAAAAGCAATTCAAAAAATCATATCCTTTATTGGGTATGATGTATCAATATGTTTTATTTATAAGCTTTGTAAAGAACCAATTTGTTCGAAGTAAGTTGCCGTTATGAGAGTAGTTCACTTAACTCACTTAAAAAATATTATTCCAAAACTACAATATAATGTTATAAATATGCAATCAGTTAGAAAACAATACATAGTTTTGTAGTAAACTTTGTATTCTTTGCAATTTCCATTACAACTTTGCTTAAAATAATGGTTTACGAAAGAAAATAATATAATTTTCTCCAATACTTAAATTACATTTTTAAAAAATTGTTTCCTTGCGGTGAAATAAATAAATAATCACCGCATAATTGCGGTAAATAACTTGGACACTTACATTACCACTCTTGTTTTTTTTAGTTCTTACATACATTAGAAAATCGTATTGGACACCCAAAATTACAAATTTTCCATTATAATTAACCATATTACAATAACTATTTTTTATACCTCAAAAAAGTGCGGAAGTCAGGAAAAATATTTATATATTACTATGCTGAAAAAACATGAGTTTACTTGTTGGCACTATTTAATGTCTATATAAGAGATATGAGTAAGTAAAAATTATTATTAGATAGGATTAAATGAATAATGAAAGATTGTGAGTGAAAAAAGGGGAGTTGTTATTAGCAAATTCCCCTTTTTTATGTGGATATAGTCCTTATTCCTTTGCAGGTTTTACTTTTGGAGTCTTTTTAGCTTTAGATATAGTTACAAAAACATCCTGAGTTTCGTCATTAATGTCAACATTAATAATGTCACCTTCTTGAAGTTTGGTTTTAATGATTTCTTCTGCAACACTATCTTCAACATAACGTTGAATAGCTCGTTTTAAAGGACGTGCACCAAACTGAGAATCCCAGCCTTTTTCAATAATATAATCCTTTAGTTTGTCAGTTAAAGCAATCTTATAACCTAACTTCTCAATCCTGTCATATAAATGGCTAAGTTCTATATCAATTATTTTATGAATGTCTTCGCGTTCTAATGAATCGAATATTATAATATCATCAATTCTGTTTATAAACTCAGGAGCAAAAGATTTCTTTAAAGCATTTTCAATTACTCCCTGAGCATAAGTTGCTTTTCCTGAAGTTTTGGCATTTGTATTAAAACCAACTCCCTGACCAAAATCTTTTAATTGACGAGAACCTATATTCGAAGTCATTATTATAATAGTATTCTTAAAATCTACTTTACGTCCTAAACTATCAGTTAAAACACCATCATCAAGCACCTGCAATAATAAATGAAAAACATCAGGATGAGCTTTTTCAATTTCATCTAATAAAACGATAGAGTAGGGTTTTCTTCTTACTTTTTCAGTTAACTGTCCGCCTTCTTCATAACCAACATATCCCGGAGGAGCACCAATTAATCTTGAAACAGCAAACTTCTCCATATACTCACTCATATCAATACGGATAAGAGCACTTTCTGAATCAAAAAGATATTTTGCCAATACTTTTGCAAGATAAGTTTTCCCAACACCTGTTGGACCAAGAAAAATAAAAGTTCCGATTGGTTTGTTTGGATCTTTTAATCCTGCACGATTCCTACGAATAGCTCTAACAACTTTCTTAATGGCATCATTCTGACCAATAACAGTACCTGCTAGTTCAGTTTCCATCTTTATCAAACGTTCACCTTCATTCTGTGCAATACGTTGAACAGGAATGCCTGTCATCATTGAAACAACTTCAGCTACATTCTCTTCCGAAACATTTACACGATGTACTTTTGAATCATCTTCCCAACGTTTTTTAGCAGTTTCAAGCTTATCAGTTAATTGACGTTCAATATCTCGAAACTTAGCAGCCTCTTCATATTTCTGACTCTTTATTGCTTTATTCTTTTTCTGTTTTACATCTTCTATTTGTCCTTCAATTTCAATAATATCCGAAGGAACATTTAAATTTGTAATATGCACTCTGGAACCTGCTTCATCAAGAGCATCAATAGCTTTATCCGGTAAAAACCTATCCGACATATATCGATTGGTTAAATACACACAAGCTTTAATTGCTTCTTCGTCATAAGTTACCAAATGATGATCTTCATATTTAATCTTTATATTATTTAAAATCTCAATAGTTTCTTCAGGTGAAGTAGCATCAACTAATATCTTTTGAAAACGTCTTTCCAAAGCACCATCTTTCTCAATATACTGACGGTATTCGTCTAAAGTTGTAGCACCAATGCATTGAATTTCACCACGTGCTAATGCAGGTTTAAACATATTAGATGCATCCAGTGAACCCGAAGCATTCCCTGCACCAACTATTGTATGAATTTCATCAATAAATAGTATGATATCAGGATTCTTCTCCAATTCATTTAATACAGCCTTCATTCTTTCTTCAAACTGCCCACGATACTTAGTACCGGCAACTAATGAAGCAAGATCTAATGTTACAATTCTTTTATTAAATAAAGCTCTTGATACTTTTCTTTGAATAATTCTTAAGGCTAAACCTTCAGCTATTGCTGATTTACCAACTCCTGGTTCTCCTATTAAAATAGGATTGTTTTTCTTTCTGCGGCTTAATATCTGAGCAATACGTTCCAATTCTTTAGTTCTACCAACAATTGGATCTAACCTGTTTTCTTCAGCAGCTTTAGTTAAATCTCTACCAAAGTTATCTAAAACAGGTGTTTTTGATTTTGAATCACCAGCTTTCTTAGGGATATTTCCAAAACTTTTACCTTCATCTTCTTGATCATCTGACATATCTTCTGGTAATTCATTTTTTACATCATACTTGTTTTCCCCATCATCAGAGTCTTGAAGATTAGATAACTCCGCTTTAACAATATCATATGTTACTTTGCTTTTATTTAAAAGCTTAGTTGCTATATTTTCTTCATCTTTTAAGATAGCTAATAATAAATGTTCAGTTCCTATTAGCTCACTTTTAAAGGTTTTAGCCTCCAGATATGTTATTTTAAGCGCTTTTTCAGCTTGTTTAATTAAAGGTATATTGTCAACCTCTTTCTTTGAATGGCTACTTTCTTTGGAAATAGCTTTCTCAATATTTTTCTTCAAATCAACTAAATTTACATCTAAAAAGGATAGTATCTGGATTGCAATCCCTTCACCATCTCTTATTATTCCCAACATAAGATGTTCTATTCCAATATAATCATTACCAAGCCTCATAGCTTCTTCACGACTAAATGCGATAACATCTTTAACTCTTTGTGAAAATTTTGCTTCCATTTTTATTTAAATTAAATCGCTACAAAATTACTTATAACTTTCCATTAATAACAATTATTGTTACAAAGTGACTTACATTATTAAAATTAAAGTTCAAAATTATCTATAATAATTGATTAAAATCAAAAAATAATGGATTTTTATTAACATTGGTATGTTAGTAATATAAATAATATTTAACTTGCCTATCTCATAAATTATAAGTAATTTCGTAGCATAATTTTAATTAAAATAATCTACTGTAATAGTGTAAACTATGGAAATGCAAGAAGGCGAAAAAATAATAAAAGTCAATATCGAAAATCAAATGAAATCAGCTTACATTGATTATTCAATGTCTGTAATTGTTTCAAGAGCTTTGCCAGATGTTAGAGACGGGCTTAAACCGGTACATCGAAGAATTTTATATGCAATGCTTGATTTAGGTATTACATCTAATCGTCCCTATAAGAAATCTGCCAGAATAGTAGGGGAGGTTTTAGGGAAATACCATCCACATGGTGACACTTCAGTATATGACGCAATGGTTCGTATGGCTCAGGAGTGGTCATTACGTTATCCTTTAATCGATGGTCAAGGTAACTTTGGTTCTATTGATCAGGATCCACCTGCTGCTATGCGTTATACTGAAGCAAGATTGCAAAAAATCGCTGAAGAAATGCTTTCTGATATTGAAAAAGAAACTGTTGATTTCCAATTAAACTTTGATGATTCTCTTCAGGAACCAACTGTATTACCTTCTCGAATTCCAAATCTTTTGATAAATGGAACATCTGGTATTGCTGTTGGTATGGCTACTAATATGGCTCCTCATAATCTTTCGGAAGTTGTTGATGGTATCATTGCTTATATTGATAACAATGAAATTACTATTGTTGAATTGATGAAACATATAAAAGCACCTGATTTTCCAACTGGAGGTATTATTTATGGTTATGAAGGTGTTAAAGATGCTTATGAGACTGGGAGAGGAAGAATTGTTATTAGAGGCGAAACTAAAATTGAACCAGATGAACACGGAAAAGATAAAATAATTGTAACCTCTATACCTTATCAGGTTAACAAAGCAGAGATGATTAAAAAAACTGCTGATTTAATAAATGATAAAAAGATTGATGGTATTACGGATATTAGAGACGAATCTGATAGAAACGGATTAAGAGTTGTTTATGAATTAAGAAAAGATGCAATCACTAATGTTGTATTAAATAAATTATATCAATATACAGCTTTACAATCTTCGTTTAGTATAAATAGTATTGCCCTTGTTAAAGGAAGGCCAATGATGTTAAATCTAAAAGACATCATCAGGCATTTTGTTGATCACCGACATGATGTTATTGTTAAACGTACTAAATATGATTTAAATGAAGCTCAGAAAAGAGCTCATATTTTAGAAGGATTATTAATTGCATTAGATCATATTGATGAAGTTATAGCAATTATTAGAGCATCTCAAACTGTTGATGATGCACGTACCGAGTTGATGCAGAAGTTCGGATTAAGCGAAGTTCAATCCAGAGCTATTGTTGATATGCGATTAAGAAGTTTAGTTGGTCTCGAAAGAGATAAACTACAAGCAGAATATGCTGAACTTCAAAAGAAAATTGAATATTATCAACTAGTATTAGGTGATCTTAATCTTCGAATGGAAATTATTAAAGAAGAATTAAGAGAAGTTAAAGAGAAATTTGGTGATAAAGCTAAAACTGAAATTGAATATTCAGCTTCAGATTTTAGAATAGAAGATACTATAGCTGATGAAGATGTTGTAATTACAATTTCTCACATGGGTTATATTAAAAGAACTCCTTTAACAGAATATCGTCGTCAGAATAGGGGAGGACGTGGAGCAAAAGGTTCAGATATAAGGGATGAAGACTTTCTTGAACATCTGTTCGTGGCTTCAATGCATAATTATATGCTGTTCTTTACTGAGAAAGGAAAATGCTTCTGGATGAGAGTATTTGAAATCCCAGAAGGTTCAAAGACTTCAAAAGGAAGAGCTATACAAAATTTAATTAGTATTGATAGAGATGATAAGGTTAAAGCTTTTATCAATGTTAAAAATCTAAAAGATGAAGATTATATTAATAATAACTTCATTATCCTGTGTACTACAAAGGGAGTTATCAAGAAGACATCTTTAAAAGCTTATTCCAAACCACGTAGCAATGGTATTAATGCTATTACTATTCGTGAAGACGATCATTTACTAGAAGCAAGAATGACTAACGGTGAAAATGAAGTAATGTTAGCACTTAAATCAGGTAAAGCTATCCGTTTTAATGAAAGAACTGTTCGCCCAATGGGTAGAAATGCAAGTGGTGTGAGAGGTATGAGACTTGCTAATCCAAAAGATGAAGTCATTGGTATGATTTGTGTTCAAAGTGCTGATGAAAATACATTACAAGACATTTTAGTAGTTTCTGAAAATGGTTACGGTAAACGATCTAAACTAGAAGACTATAGAGAAACAAATAGAGGTGGTAAAGGTGTTAAAACAATTAATATTACTGAAAAAACAGGTAATCTGATTGCTATCAAAAATGTTTTTGATAGAGATGATTTAATGATTATTAATAAATCAGGAGTAATTATCAGACTTGCTATCGGCGATCTAAGAGTTATGGGTAGAGCAACACAGGGTGTTAAATTGATAAACTTAAGAGATAATGATGCAATAGCAGCTGTTGCTAAGGTTGAAGTTGATGAAAACGAAGCGGAACTTTTAGAATTAGATGATGAGAACATTGACATTGAAGTTGTAAATGAACGTCATGTTAAAGTACCTGAAGAATTTGCCGAAATCGATGATTCAGATATCGAT
The DNA here is from genome assembly GCA_037134755.1 of Bacteroidota bacterium. Lineage (GTDB taxonomy): Bacteria > Bacteroidota > Bacteroidia > Bacteroidales > JACABE01 > JBAXLO01. Next base: position 9,981 of record JBAXLO010000152.1, read on the forward strand.
AAATCAACAATTAGCAATAAAGATGATATTGAAGATAATGATAATGAAGAAATCATCCAAAATGATGATGAAATTTAATGGCATTGATTTTGTTTAAATAATAAATAATATTTTAAAAGAAAATTAGAAACCAAAAAATTATAATAAAATGAAAAAAATAGCTTTAATAACAATTATTTTAGTAATTAACTTTACTTTATTAAAAGCTCAACCAATTAATGTTCAAAGTGCTTTTAATTATTTAAGAAGTGGTCAATTAGATAAAGCAGTTGAAAAGATAGAACCTGCTATTAAAAACGACAAGACAATGAGCGATGCTAAAACATGGCTTTATAGAGGTAATATTTACATTCAAATTTCAGCATCAAAAGACCCTAAGTATAAATCTATTGATACCAATGCAGTTCAAGTAGCTTATGATTCTTATCAAAAATCAATAGAACTGGATAAAGAAAAAGAATTTTTCCAGAAAAACATGATAGGTTTAAATGCATGTGGAGAACAATTTTATGCTGTGGGTGCTGAATATTATAAGAAAAAAGATTACCCAAATGCATTATTATCATTTGAAAAGACAATTCAAATTAATTCTATAATGGGTAAAGCAGATACAATTGCAACATATTATGCAGCTTTTTGTGCTGATTTGTCAAAAAACAAAGTTAAAGCAAAGGAATATTTCAGAAACCTTATAAGACTTAATTATAATGAACCTTCTGTGTATACTGCTTTAGCTGCAATATATAAAGAAGATAAAGACACAGCAAGAACTATAAAAATAATAAGAGATGGGAGAAAGAAATTTCCACAAAACTATGATTTAATTATTTCTGAAGCTAATTATTATTTAGCAGCAGGGGAGGATTTGAAAGCTCAAGCTTCATTAAGACAAGCTATTGAGAAAGATCCTAACAATCCTGTAATTCATTATAATTTTGGAATTATTTATGAAAAAATTAGAGATTTTGAAAATGCAGAAACTGCTTATAAAAAAGCTATTGAATTAAAAGCTACTTATTTTGATGCTTATTACAATCTTGGTGCATTATATATCAATATAGCCTCTGAATTAAGTAAACAAGCAAATAATTTACCTTTAGAGAAAACAAAAGAATTTGACGAATTTAAGAATAAAGCTAATAAACTATTACAACAAGCATTACCTTATCTAGAAAAAGCTATTAAATTACAATCTACCGATCAAAATACTCAGAATGCTTTAAAAGAAATTTATAAAAAACTTATCAAAACTAAAAATTCAGATATAATTAAAAAAGTTATTTTAGATTCTAAAAATTCTAATTTAATTAATGATCTGGAATTATCATCGCTTTTAAAAGATTTTAATTTAATGAGTATTATAAAGGATACAGACGTGTTAAAGAAATAATAAATGAGAAATAATAAGAGAGGTTAGTTGTTAGCCTCTCTTATTTTTATAATTATAATTTAACATAATGTTAATTAT
>JBAXLO010000153.1:0-11377 GCA_037134755.1 Bacteroidota bacterium
AAAGTAACGTTCGGAAGCCCTTCGCCGCCACAGCGAAGGGCAAAGTAACTTTTTAAAGTGCATTATATTAAACATATAGCTTTTTTGGGCTTTTTTTAAGAATTTAATTTGTAAAACATAAAATTAATGGATTTTTATTTATCCAAATCTTAATCTTATTAACAATTAGAGCTAAATGCATAAAAAAACCTCTTAGTTGTATAAACAACTAAGAGGTAAGTTCTGATCTATAAAACAATTATGAATTTATGAATTCAGTAATTGCATTAAATAGATTCTACTGCTTTAATTTCAGGAATAGCATTTCTAACAGCGGTTTCTACGCCATTCTTTAAAGTCATTAAACTATAAGGACATGAGCCGCATGAGCCTTGTAATTCAACTTTAACTGTTAAATCATCTGTAAGTTCTACAAAAGCTATATCTCCTCCATCTGCCTGAAGATAAGGTCTGATTTGTTCGATTGCATTCTGAACTTTTGCAGTCATTTCTAATTTGTTTTCTACTGTCATGTTGTTTATTTATTAAAATTCTTAAAATGAATATTTATATTAATTCTTTAACTCAACTACTTTAGTAGGACTAATGCTTGCATTTCTAATAGCAATTTGTTGAGCCACATTTTCGGCAAGCTGCATAAATGCTTTTCCTTCTATCGAATCAGTATTACATGCTACAGGTACTCCGCTATCACCTGATTCAGATATAGATTGTACTATTGGTATCTGACTTAAAAGAGGAACATTTAATTGTTCGGCTAGCTTTTTGCAACCATCTTTGCCAAATAAATAGTATTTATTATCAGGCAATTCGGCAGGTGTAAAGTACGACATATTTTCGACCATGCCTAAAATAGGGATGTTAATACCTTCTTGCCCAAACATGCTGGTGGCTTTAATAACATCGGCAATAGCTACTTGTTGAGGTGTGCTAACAATAACAGCCCCGGTAACAGGAACAGTTTGTACCATTGTTAAATGCATATCGCCTGTGCCTGGAGGCAAGTCGATTACCATATAATCAAGTTCGCCCCAATCACCATCCGAAAACAACTGTTTTAAAGCACCCGATGCCATAGGACCTCTCCAAACCAATGCTTTTGCAGGATCTACAAAGAAGCCTATTGATAAAATCTTTACACCATACTTTTCTATAGGAACAATCTTTGTTTTTCCATCGCTTTCAAAAGCTTTAGGTTTTTCGTTTGTCGCATTAAACATAAATGGAATTGAAGGTCCATAAATGTCAGCATCCACCAAGCCTACCTTTGCACCGGTATTAGCTAAAGCTACAGCAAGATTAACTGCCACCGTTGATTTTCCTACACCGCCTTTGCCTGAAGCAACAGCAATAATGTTCTTTATATTCTTCAGAAACTCATCATCTGTATTCCTTTTGGTAGTAACTTTTGATGTAAGATTAACATCAACAATTGCATTTGCATCCACATATTCCTTTATCGCATTAATGCAATCGTTTTTCATCATGTTCTTCATCGGACATGCCGGCGTTGTAAGCACTAGATCAAAAGAAACAGTAGTTCCTTCTATCTTTATATTTTCAATCATATTTAAACTTACAAGATCTTTTTTTAGATCTGGATCATTAACATGACTTAAAGCTTGTTTTATTTGGTCTGTTGTATAACTCATTATAGTTTTTAATTATTCTTATTTAGAATCGGTAAAAATAACAATAATTCTTAAGCTAAGTTCACTTTATTTAATGATAAATATCAAATACTATATTTTATTTAAATAAGGGTATTATTTAAAGACATCTAATGCTAAATGTTATTGCATTACATGAAATTAAACATTAAAGAGGATAAATTTAGTTTATAAAATAAAAAAGGTCATTCTAAACAGAATGACCTTTTTTATTTAGAGCTTAAATTGATTATTGTATGATAAGTTTTCTTGTTTCAAACCCATTAACGCTGTTAACTTTCATTATATAAACACCTTTTGAAAGATTAGACAAGTTTATAGTTGTATCCTCACCAGTCCAGTTAAATTCGTTTAACAACACTCCCTGTAAGTTATAGACTCTTACATCAGCATTTCCATTAAAACGTCTTCCGGCAGTTAGATTAAATATCCCTTTAGAAGAAGGATTAGGATAAACATTTAATTTAAAGAAATCTTGACTGTAGTTAACAGAAGTTGAAATTCCAGTAATGTTAGGAATGGTATTAGAAAAAGTTATCAGTTCACCTGCTACCCTAATAAGAGGATTTTCAGTATTTGAACAATCGCAAGATGAACTTGTAACACAAGCAGGATTAAACAGACTACATAAATCAACATAAGTAGGAGCAAATTCATACATTAAACTAATATTTTGACCTATATTAGAAGACATATTATATCGCCACAACATTGGAATAGAACCCGGGCACCAACCTGCACGGCTATATTGCCAAGTACCACTCTGAGGACTGCATCCTGTTGGGTTTGGGTTACATGTTCTCCATAAATCTTGTGAGAAAGCAGTAGCTCCATTAATTTTAAAATGATGAATAGCTTCATAAAACTCAGCCGCATTACTAGTATTGTTTGGTCCGCTATGCCCTGTTGACACTACTCTTAAAATTGCAGAATTAATATTGGTATCACCGAGGTTCAACTGACGAACTTCAACAGGTTGTAATGCAACTCCACCTGTGGTCCATGTGCCGAAAGCGTAAGAACCTAACCATAATTTATCCATCCATGAATATTTATATGTTGGTGTTCCAGCATAGTATTTCAATGTAATAGTTACTTTTGAAGCAGCCGGAAAATTAATAGAGACATCAATCTTTCCTTGCAACTGTGAAGCAAAATCAGTAACATCTAAACTATCACCACAAGCTAAAGCATAAGGTGTAATATATCTCATTAGCTCAACCCAGCCACCATTAGCTCCTCTTATATTTATATGTCCATCAGTATCCCAGGCTTCACAACCTTCGGGAGGGCAATCATATTTTAAAATAGCTGTAATCTTAGGATAAATGCCTGTAAAACTTGGGAAAATTAAAGTTGTATCCAATAAATTACCCGGCACATTAGCAAAATGTAAAGTATCTATCACTATATAATTTATAGCTGCTGAATCAGGTACTACTTGAAATGTTACACTTTGAGAATTAGTTACACCTGTTGAACTAACTGCTGTTGCTGTTACAGTATAAGTACCAAAAGCAGGAGGAGTCCAGTATCCAATATAATATCCACTAGTAGTTGGTTTTGCAATGATTGTTTGACTATTAATTAATAAGCTTACTTGCGATACATGTAATAGATCCGTGTGATCTATTGAAGTAGCAACAGATATTGGTATCGCATCAAGATGAGGTGCACGAACTACATTTCCAACAACAGGGTTTTTAATATCTAATTGTGGAACAACTGTTGATGGATCAAAGACATTGAATGTAATAGTATCGTTTGTAGCAGGAGCAATTGTAGCATTACCTGCTTGACTTCCAACAATTGTAACAACACCTGCACTACCGGTTAAAGTTATCAATGTATCTCCAACTAAAGTTGCAGGTCCACTAATTGAACAACTAACAGGTAAACTTTTGCTCGAGATTGCATGAACTGTAAAAGGAGCATCAGTAGTAAGATGATTTACCGGAGGATTTGTGAAAGTAATATATTGATAAATTAAACCACCTGTATTAGGTTGACTAATACTTACATTATCAAAAGCTGAATAACCTCCCAATGCCTGAAGAAACAGCTTAGTCCATTTAGCGGGGTCTTTCTTATCACCTGATCCAGGAGTCATTCCAAGATTGATCCCTTGAACAGCAGGAATACTTATCCAGTTTCCACCGGGTTTTTTAGCATATAAACTTACTGCACCTGCACCACTGTTAGCATCTAAATCAATAAATATTTTCCATGTATTCCATCCGCTTAAACTATCATAGACAATAGCTGCTTTTGTTCCATCAGGTTTCATGAAATAATTTTCGCTTGTATTGCAGACATTGAGATTAATACCAAAACCGCCTTCATTTGTTTCCCAAGCTGGAGTTACTTGTTCTTGCCCTTTTAAAATATAACCATTGTTATTTACATCATATCCAAAACCAAAGAAAGTACCCCAACAAGCAGTATGAATATCTACATCAATCTCCATAATTCCACCAATTGTGAAACTAAATGGAAAAGCCGTAGTAGTTGTTCTGGAGGCAGTTCTTCCGTAATTACCGCCACTACTATTATATAAAATACCTAAACTATTATCGGGTACATTGGTATTACCACCCATATTATAACCAACTGTAAAATCGTCGGTACAGGCTGTATTGGAGTTAATAACTGTAGTCCAATTGTCTTGTCCGTTAAGATTGCCCATTGTCAGACTATTAAAATCGTAGGTATGTGTTACCATTTGTGCATGTACAAATGACACTTGAAATACAACAAGCATTGCAAAAATAAAAAATACAGATTTCTTCATTATTTAATTTATTTAATTATTATGATATTTAATAAAACTTTCCTTTGAAATCTTGCTTTATTCAATTTTAAATTGATTATAAATACTACTTGATTTCAAGATGTCAAAATTACTAAAATAAAGCATTAATATGAAATTATTTCCATTAATTAACATTTAAAAAACAATATAAATTTATGGCATGAATGTAATATTCTTTAACACATTATATATTAAGGATTATAAATCTTAATAATAAATGTTGCATCTAATGTTTATTTTATAATTATGATTAGATAAGATAGCATAATTAACAATTCTGTAATTAATCATATTATATTACTTATTCAATAAGTTACACTAATAAAATAATCATTTATGTTAAAATGACAACCTGTTGTACGGAGTTGTCAACATGTTAAAAATTGAATAATATTTATTGAATTTTCTAGCTAAATGCTTTTACCAAGAAATAAGCTGCTAAAGCTGCAACTACACCTATTAATGTAACTTTTAAAGCTCCCCATACTGGGTTTTGTCCTGTTACCTTGCTTTTATAGTATCCAAATAATAATAAACAAACTACTGTTACCAGAAATGAAAGTTTGAAACCTGCATCAGGTGTTGAGGTAAATACATAAGATAATAAAGGAATTGTGCCTCCTGCTATATATGCAAACCCTATATTAAAAGCACTTTTACGAGCACGGTCTTTATCAGGCTTCTCTAATCCTAATTCATATTTCATCATAAAGTTTACCCAATTATCTTTATCCTTAATCATCTCCTGAACTGCCAACTCCTGTGTATTCACTGATAAACCCATCCCTTCAAATATATCTTTAACTTCTTTTATTTCAACTTCAGGATATTCATCAATTTCCCAGTATTCTTTTTTAAGTTCACTATCATAATGTTCTACCTCAGTTTGTCCTGCTAAAAAACCTCCTAATCCCATGGCAATGGAACCTGCAATTATTTCTGCAGCTCCGGCAGTAATAATCAAAGCGTTTGAGTGAACAGCACTACTTAAACCTGCTGCCAATGCAAAAGGGACTGTTAAACCATCTGACATTCCAATAACTAAATCAGATATAAAAGCCGAGTTCATTAAATGTTTTTCGTAGTGCATTTTCTTTAGTATTTATTTAATTTATAATAACAACAAATATATCGGTATGAAGTTGAATATTCTTTTTCTTTTATTAGATATAAAAAAGAAAGCCGGTATTAACCGGCTTCTTAATATTTTGAGACTGCATAAATCAGTCAGCGATTTTTTTATTTTTAAGACTAATATTAATTTATTATTTCTTGTTGTAAGACCATTTCAACCAGATAGCTCCCCAAGTAAATCCTGCACCAAAAGTAGCAAGAATAATATTATCACCTTTCTTGAGCTGAGGTTCCCATTCCCATAATAATAAAGGAAGAGTAGCGGCTGTAGTATTACCGTATTTTTCAATATTGATCATTACCTTTTCTTTAGGCAATCCCATACGTTTACCTGTAGCATCTATAATACGCAAATTTGCCTGATGTGGTGCTAACCATGCAATATCATCAGAAGTAAGATTGTTTCTTTCCATAAGTTCAACAGAAACATCAGCCATATTTGAAACGGCTGCTTTAAACACCGGTTGACCTTCTTGATAAATATAATGTTCGCGTGCATCAACTGTTTCATGAGATGAAGGTTTACATGAACCTCCTGCTTTTTGATGTAGATGTATTCTACCTGCACCATCTGAGCGAAGAATCATATCCATCATACCTTCTTCTTCTAAAGTAGGCTCTAAAAGAACTGCGCCTGAACCATCACCAAAGATAGGGCAAGTAGCTCTATCAGTATAATCAACTATTGATGACATTTTTTCGGCACCTACAACAATAACTTTTTTATATTGTCCTGTTTCAACAAATTTAGAAGCTGTAGCTAACGCAAAAAGGAAACCCGAACAACCTGCATTTAAATCATAACTAAACGCATTTTTAATCCCAACCTTATCACAAATAATATTTGCTGTTGCAGGGAATTGCATATCAGGAGTTACAGTTGCACAAATTAATAAATCAATTTCCTCAGGTTTTGTGTTTGTTTTCTTTAATAAATCAAGAACTGCACCAGTACCTACAAAACTAGAACCTTCACCCGGTTCTTTAATAATTCTTCTTTCTTTGATACCAATGCGAGTCATTATCCATTCGTCAGAGGTATCTACCATTTTACTTAATTCTTCATTATTGAGGATATATTCAGGTAGGTAGGCACCTACACCGGTTATTGCGGCTCTGATTTTTGTCATTTAGATAGTTCTTAATTTATTTACTAAACCTGAGAATGTTTAGCTAATGCTAATTTTATTTTGTGAGCTAACTTATTAACACAGATCTCACGCGATTGCAAGATCATATTTTTTATAGCAATGTCGCTCGATATTCCATGACCTATAACTACTGGCATATTGACTCCAATTATTGGAGTTCCGCCGTAGTTTTCATAATTAAATTTCTTAAAATAATCGTCTGTAAGATTTCTTTTTTCCATCAGACGATACATTGCTTCAATTTGTTTTAAAACTATATTTCCAATAAATCCATCACAAACAATAATGTCAACTTTATCTTTAAAAAGCTCACGACTTTCTACATTACCAATAAAATTAAACTCGTTTGTGCCCTGCATTAATTGAAATGCAGCTTGACATTGTAAATTACCTTTTTCTTCTTCCTCACCAATATTAAGTAGCCCAACTCTTGGGTTACTAACATTGAGGATGGTTTTCATATAGATTGAACCAAGAATAGCAAATTGATAAAGTACATCCGGTTTTGCATCGGGGTTAGTACCTATATCTAATAGTAATGTTACGCCACCATTTTCTTTAGGGAAAAATCCTGAAGTACAAGGACGAATAACACCGGGAATTGCATTAATGGTGTACATTGCACCAACAAGTGTTGCACCGGAATTTCCGGCACTTGAAAATGCATCAATCTTTTTAGCTTTAAGCAATTTGAAGCCTATACTAATACTTGAATTTGGCTTTTGTGTAAAAGCCTTAATAGGTTTCTCTCCCATACCGATTGTATCAGGAGCATGAACGATATCAAAAGCATTAACATCAGCATTGAATTCTTCAAGCTTTGCTTTAATGATTTCTTCGTCCCCTATTAAAACAATACGGTCAGATTCAGGTATTTCTTTTAATGTTAAAATTGCTCCTTTGATTGTAGCATCAGGAGCAAAATCACCACCCATTACATCTAATCCAAGTTTCATAAGCTTTTTTCTTTAGTTAAAGAATAAGCGGATGTACTGAAATTAAGCTGTTGTGTTCTTTTCAATAGCTAATTTACCTTTGTAATATCCGCAATCTGGACAAACTCTATGATAAACTGTAGTTGATCCGCAATTTGAACATACGATCACGGTTGGAGCTATCGCTTTATCGTGAGTTCTTCTTTTTAGTGTTCTCGTTTTTGAAAACCTATGTTTTGGATGTGGCATACTTTTTAATTTATTTATTTAGTAATTTAATTCATTATTAATCCTTTCAAACCATCCCAAGGAGTTTCCTTTGGTGATGAACTTGAAAGCTCATTTAATTTTGCTATTATCTCCGGATTACATTCACTATTCCCATCTTCATCTTCAGGATGTGTTATTTTGAATGGTAACATAACAATTACCAATTCATAAATATACGTGCTGATATCAAATTTACTTTCATGTTCGGGTATTATCACTATGTTTGCATCTTCCTCAAGCCATTCTTCCCCAAACTTCACTATTAATTTTTCTTCAACATTAATTGGAAAGTCAAAATTGTCAAGACAACGATGACACATCACATTTAATGCTCCCTGAATATTAAAATCAAAAATTAACATTCTTTCTTGTCTATCTAACGTAATGTCAACTTTAACTGAAGCTTTTTCAATTTCAGAATATCCCATTTCAGCAAAAAACTTCTCATCAATATCATAATGAAAAAGATGTTCACCAAGAGCTAACCCACTAAAGGGTATTATATACTGCTTAAATTGTTCCAAAGCGACTGTTTTTTTAATCAGGGGTGCAAAATTACAAATTATTCTTATACTAACAAATATTATTGCCTCTAAATATTGTTAATCTTATATAAATATAGATAATCCTCCCAAAACACCTCTATAAACTATCATGAAAAATTAATAATTTATCTAGATTGGATGTATTATTATATCAAATATTAGTTTTGCTTTTTCAAAATTACAGATATTAATAACGTTAAACATGTAATTTTATTTTTTATCATAAACTTAATAAAATTTCTTAATTTTGCCATTTAGTGTAAATCATCCATAATTAAATTAACATGAAAAATATTATACTATTAATCATATTTTCTTTCTCGATATTGTTTGCTTATTCTCAGGAAAATGAAGATGCTTACCAAACTATAAAAGGAAAAGTAATTGATAAAGACTCAAAGTCACCAATATGGGGAGCTATTATAGTAGTTGTCGATTCATCAAATTTTCTTGCTGCTTCTACTGATACTGATGGATATTTTACTATTAATAAAGTTCCTGTAGGCAGGCAGAATATTAAAGTAAGTTATATGGGTTACGAGGATTTATTGATACATAATGTGCCTGTTACTTCCGAAGAAGACATCATGCTTACCATACAGATGAACGAGAAAATACAAAATCTTAAAGAAGTTGTAATTGAAGCTAAGCTTGATAAGGATAAAGCCTTGAACTCTATGGCAAGTATTAGTGCCAGAACTTTTAGTATTGAAGAAGCTCAACGTTTTGCAGGTGGTATTACCGATCCTTCTCGAATGGCTCAGGCTTATGCAGGGGTTGCTGCTACATCTAATGATAATAATGAGATTGTGGTTCGAGGGAATTCACCCAGAGGTTTATTATGGAGAATTGAAGGAGTAGAGATTCCTAATCCCAATCATTTTCGCGAAGATGAAGGAGCAACCGGTGGTGGTGTTTGTGTTTTAAGTTCCAATGTTATATCTAATTCTGATTTCTTTACCAGTGCTTTTCCCGCTGAATATGGCAATGCTCTTTCGGGTGTTTTCGATCTTAATCTCCGTAAAGGGAGTGATGAGTTTTATCAATCTTCTATTGGGGTTAGTGTTGTTGGTACTGAAGTATCTGTCGAAGGTCCTATAAGTAAAAAACGAGAGTCTTCTTTTCTGATTAATTACCGTTATTCTACCTTTGCAATGCTTCAGCAAATGGGTATTAAGGTTTCTAGCGAGAATATTGTTCCAAAATTCCAGGACTTTGTATGTAACATTAGTTTGCCTTCCAATAACTTTGGTCACACTACTATCTTTGGCATTATAGGAGCTAGTAGTTCAGGTACTAAAGCTAATGAAGATTCTTTAACTCTTTTAGATAAAACTCAACGTTTTGAAGAGTATGATAAAGGTAATATTTGGATTGCAGGTATCACGAATCATATTTTATTTAAAAATAAGAAGACTTCGTTTAAAACTGCTGTTTCTATTATGGGTGAGGATAATACAATGACAAATGATACTATGGATTTTAAATTTATTAATCATAATATATATAATGAAGACCTTGCTTACAGAAATATTCGTGGCTCCTTTATGGTTAATCATAAATTCAATTCTAAACACACTGCAAGGCTTGGTTTTATAGTTAGTAATAATTATTATAATTTATATTCTTCGGGTTATAATTTTGATGAAAAACAAAACGAAAAGATTTTTGATATTAAAGGAAACACTTGGGTTACACAAAGTTTTATTGAGTGGAAGTATCGCATCAATAGTAAGATTACGATGAATACAGGGATGCATTATCTTCATTTCTTCCTCAATAATGATCATTCTATTGAGCCGCGTTTGGGTTTTATTTGGCAGCTAAATAGTAAACAATCCATAAGTGCAGGCGTAGGAATCCATTCAAGGATGGAGCCTATTTCTATTTACTTAACTAATATTCCACAGGGAAACGATTCGCTTAATCAGCCCAATAAAGAGCTTAAACTTTCAAAAGCGCTCCATACGGTTATTGGTTATGATTATTCCTTTTCGGAGAATCTTCATTTTAGAGTAGAAGCTTATTATCAATATTTGCACAACATTCCTTCGGGCATGGGCGATAATGATCAGTTTTCGGTAATTAATCTTCGTTATGGTTTTGTAACTATGCCTTTGAATAATGGTGGTAAAGGAAGAAATATGGGAGTGGATATTACTTTTGAAAGATATTTTACAAATGCATATTACTTTATGATAACGGGTTCTATCTATGATTCTCGCTATACGCCTAATGATGGCAATACTTATAATACTACTTTTAATGGCAATTACATTTTTAATGCCTTGGCGGGAAAAGAATGGACTCTTGGTGTAAAGAAAAACAAAACGCTTGGCATTAATGCAAGGTTTTTGTATAGAGGAGGTATGCGTTATCAGGGTATTGATATTGCTGCTTCTAATCTTGCCGGACATGTTGTATATTATCAAAATCAAAACTATACACAAATAACTTCCGATGTTTATAATATTGATTTTGGTATTAATTTTAAAAGTAACCACCAGAAATATTCATGGTTAATATCCCTTGATTTAAATAATCTTACCAACCAAAAAAACATTATAAAGATGAAATACGAACCTTATACAGGGAGTGTTAAAAATACTTATGATTTATTATTATTGCCGATACTAAGCTTTAAACTTAATTTTTAAAATAATATTCCTTTAATCGAAGTTTGTAAATCAATTTCATCCCTTTTTATTTTGTTTTATTTTACAAATGTAGTTCTTTTTAATCTCCAAATGCAATTAAACCACAATTATTGATAATTGGGCGTAATAGACAAAATAGTTGGTCGTACCTATCTAAAACCATTATTATATCTAGCTTTGCAGTATTTTGAAAATTATGAATA
>JBAXLO010000154.1:0-11334 GCA_037134755.1 Bacteroidota bacterium
GCTTTTTATAAATCTCAGAATGTATTAATTGAAGAGATTACTGAAGTTCTTAAAAACACTAAAGATATTATTAAAAGCATAAAATCTTTACAGGAAGAAAACGCTGAATTAAGCAAACAAATAGCTCAGTTTAACAAAGAAAAAGCAGGTAATCTTCAGGAATCATTAATGAAGAATATGCAGCAAATTAATGGTATTAATTTTATCACCGCAAAGGTTGACCTAGATGCTGCAACTGTTAAGGATCTTTGTTTTGCAATGAAAAACAATGTTGACAACTTATTCCTTGTATTAGGCTACGAAGCAGATGATAAAGCAGGTTTAAGTGTGGTGTTATCCGAAAATCTTTTTAGTGATAAGGGGATGGATGCTTCAAAGATAGTCCGCGAAATCGCTAAAGAAATACAAGGTGGCGGAGGCGGACAAGCTTTCTTTGCAACTGCAGGAGGTAAAAACCCTGCCGGTATTGAGAATGCATTTATCAAAGCAAAAGAATTGATTTCTTAAGAATATTTTATTATTGTTTTAATAAATGATTTTATTATTTTTGTACTGAAATTTAATCATAAATAATATCAAAGAGTGGAGATCAGAAACCACTTAAAATAACGGGGTTGTTTACTTAAACCTTATTAAGTATTGAATAAATTATTAATTACTTTTATGAAAAGAATTTTATTTTTAAGTTTATTTATTTCAATTGTTATTACTTCTAATGCCCAAACAAATACTAAATCAATTTTGTTCAACGGCACAACCGATTCAATAAGTGTTCCACATAGTGCAAGTCTTAATCCGACAGCAGCTTTAACTATTGAAGCATGGATTAAACCAACTTCATTTGGAACTAATTTATGGGATAATTATATTGTTGGTAAAGATGATTGGAATCCATCATCAGCCGGTTATTGTTTACGTTGTGGTGCTGGTGGCAAACTTTCTTTCAATCTTAGTTCCGGTAGTGGAGCCTGGAAAGAAGTTACTTCAACTACTTTAATCGCTACTAATACCTGGACACATGTCGCAGGAACATTCAACGGCACTACACTTACCATTTATATTAATGGTGTTCAGTCTGGAACTTTAAGTTATTCAGGGGCAATAAATCCTTCAACTTATAACTTAAATATAGGTTCTGTTCCTTATAAAAGTTCAGGTGGACGTTTATTTAATGGTAATATCGATCAGGTTGAGGTATGGAATGTTGCTCTTACTTCTGCTCAGGTTAATCAATATATGAATTGCCCTCCGACAGGAACTGAAACAGCTTTAGTAGGTTTCTGGAACTTTGAAGAAGGAACAGGAGCAACTGTTACTGATCTAACTTCTAACCATAACAACGGAACTATTTACACGGCTACTTGGAGTACTGATGTACAACCTTTCCATTGCGATGTAAATGTTAGCGAAGTTGCAAAAAATACTGAGTTAAATATCTATCCAAACCCAGCAAAGAATACTTTCAATTTAAGATCTTCTCCTATTACAATCGGTTCTACTTATACTGTCTGCGATCAAATTGGCAAGCAAGTTATAAATGGTAAGATCAATAATGAAATTACTAAGATTGATATTAGTCAATTGACTCCGGGCATTTATATGCTTCAGGTTAATGATGTGAATAATATAAAGGTTTATAAAATATTTAAGAACTAACACAAATACCGGATTAATGCTTCTGATAAAGTATTAATTTTATCAAATGAAAGAATTAATCAATAAAATAAAAGCTATGTCGTCTGATTATCTCAATGAAATAATTGAGATCAGACGACATATTCATACTAACCCGGAGTTAGGTTTTGAAGAATATAAAACTTCAGAATATATAGCAACAAAACTTACGGAGTTTGGTATTCCATTTAAAACAGGAATTGCTAAAACAGGAATAGTTGCCCTTATCGAATGTAAAAATCCTGAGAAGATAACAATTGCTTTGCGTGCTGATATGGATGCTTTACCTATATTAGAACAAAATCAAATAGAATATAAATCTGTTAACGAAGGTGTAATGCATGCCTGCGGACATGATGCTCATGTAGCTTGTTTGCTTGGTGCTGCCAAGATTATTAATACATTAAAAGAAGAATTACAAGGCACTGCTAAACTTATATTCCAACCTTCCGAAGAAATGTTTCCCGGTGGTGCATTAGCAATGATTAACGAAGGAGTACTAGAGAATCCAAAACCTGATTTGATTATTGGTCAGCATGTATTACCTACAATGGATTGTGGTAAGATGGGTTTGAAAGCAGGAAAATACATGGCTTCAACTGATGAGATTTATCTTACCGTAAAAGGAAAAGGTGGTCATGGGGCAACTCCCGAGTTGAATATTGATCCTGTTGTTATAGCTGCACACATTATTATTGCTTTGCAACAGATTGTAAGTCGCAATGCCCGTCCTGATGTTCCTACTGTGCTTTCGTTTGGTAGAGTAATAGCTAATGGGCGTACTAATATTATTCCAGATATAGTTACATTAGATGGAACTTTACGTACTTTCGATGAGTCATGGAGAGCCGAGGCACATCTAAAGATTACTAAGATGGCTCAATCAATTGCTGAAGGCATGGGAGGTAGTTGCGATGTTAGAATTGAAAAAGGTTATCCATTTTTAGTTAATGATGATATGGTGACAAAAGAAGTTTCAGAAAGTGCAAAAGCTTTTCTCGGTGAAGAAAACGTTGAAGAACTTCCCTTACGCATGACTGCCGAAGATTTTGCTTACTTCACACAACAAATACCTGCTTGTTTCTATCGTTTAGGAATACGAAACGAAAGCAAAGGTATAACTTCAAATCTTCATACCAATACTTTTAATATAGACGAAGATTCTCTAAAAACCGGAATGGGACTAATGGCATGGTTAGCTGTTAGCAAAATGAAATAGTTTAATATATTTATTAATAATGTTTTCTGATTTTCATTTATGGAAGTCCAAATTCGCCATTGCGAAATTGAATGGGTTATTATGTTAATAATAAAGTAGTTTAGCTATCCTCCCTTAAATTCGCAATTGCGAATTTATAAGCCAAAATATTATTTATCTGAAATACAAGGTGTTTTAAAACGACAAATTAAATTCGCCCTTTTTTCGCCCTTTTTTCGTCACATGCCTTTTTTTATAAGGCATCCCTAACTACTTTTGCTGCATAATTAAATAATTAATAAATTTTAAATAAATAATACAATGAAAAAAGTTTTAAGTTTAGTTGCAGCAATAAGTTTTGCAATCGTTTTAATCAGTTCATGTCAAAAAGATAATGTATCTGTTAATAATACTCCAAATACAGTTAAAAGCAATTCTATTGCCCAAAAGCTTGGAGAATTAAAAGGTTTAAAATCTTCAAATCTTGAAGGAATCTATAGCTTATCATCAGTAGTAGGACATAGCTCTACTGATTGTGGTAATGCTTGTGTGATGATAGGTGGGATAAGAACTCATATAGATTGTCAGTATTGGGGAAGTAAATGTAGTTTATATGCAAAAATTAATGTTAGTAAGGTAGATCCAAAAGATGATAAAGATCCTTATTACTCAGCTATTGCACTCAATGTTTTTGAACCAACTGATGATAGTATTTTCTTTATGCCTAATCGTTCCTTTTTATTTAAAAGTGATACTTTTGATAAAGGTTATATTTGGCTTAATATTCCTAAACAAAAGCTTGTAAGAGATAAAGAAACTAATCTTTTTCTTTATTATAATATTACATTTACATATGACCAATTATATGAAAATAGATAATTTTCTTTTTTAATATAAAAGTATGCATCTTTTATTTAATTTTGTAAAAAAATAAATAATGCATAAAAAGAAAATTATTGAATTCATTTTCCACATAATATTTTGGGTTGTTACTTGTTATTTTTTTATAAACAACTCTTTTTTAAGAAGTGTGATAAGGAAAGACTATTATGAATATCTTTTCTTAATCATGATTATATGCTTAATTTATTTTAACTTATACATACTTATTGTAAAGTTCTTTAATAAAAGTAAATTTATAAATTACTTTTGCTCTTTGTTTATTTGTACACTGTTGATTACAATAATTGAATATAAGATTATTAATAATGACATACTTCTTATAACTGTCAGATTACCAAAGAAAGTCCAAATTGATCTTCAAAGGTGGAATTTCTTTGGAATATTTTTCAGAGATTCACTTTTTGTTGCTTTCTTTACTATGTTTAAAATATATAGAGATGCTATTGGATCATATAAGCTATTAAGAGATAACACAGTTTTGGAAAAGCAGAAATTAATGGTAGAAATTAATATGCTGAAGTCAAAGATTAATTCACATTTTTTATTTAATACTTTAAATAATTTATATGTAATGTCTTTAAAATCCGCTCCTGAAACACCCGAAATGATATTAAATCTTACTGATTTGATGGATTATGTTGTAGTGGAAAGTGAAAAGGAAATAATTCCTATTGAAAAGGAAATAGATTTTATTACTAATTACATTGCTTTAGAAAGAATTAGACATCATAAACTGACAATAGAATTTAACTACAATGAAGAATTAT
Source organism: Bacteroidota bacterium (assembly GCA_037134755.1). GTDB lineage: Bacteria > Bacteroidota > Bacteroidia > Bacteroidales > JACABE01 > JBAXLO01. Next base: position 4,543 of record JBAXLO010000154.1, read on the forward strand.
ATAACATAAAAATAGCTCCAATGATATTCGAGTCATTTATAAATAATGCATTTAAATACACTAAGAATGATGGGACTGGCTATGTAAAAATTAATATAAATTGTTTTCAAGATGGAAAAGTTATACTTATTTGTGAAAACAATAAACTTAAAAATAATTCAGAAGTAGTTTCAAGAGGAAAAGGAATGAAAAATACTATTGAAAGGTTAGAAATGCTTTACAAAGATCATCATTTCTTAAATATTATAAATGATGAAGAAATTTATAAAGCAGAACTTACTCTTGAAACTATTTAGTTTTAGTTTGATCATCGATAACTGCATCAATGTCTTTTATATAATCAGCAGTAATAGGTATATTTGAACCATCTGTTAGAATTAGCATGTTTCGGATTCTATTTACAATACTGTTTCTATGAACTATTGTTCCTCTGTTAACTCTGATAAATTCGTTGCCCGGCAAAATTTCTTGAAAAGATTTTATAGTATTTACCATTCGTAATTTCCTGCCGTCTTTAATAATTATGAATAGGAAGTTATCACCTTTTTCAACAAAGACGATATCATCAAAAAACACTTTTTCTTTTTGATCATTATCATTTGTTACAAAAACATAATCAGTAGTTCTGTCAACATCTTGAAATTTAAGTTGAGTTTTTAATTTCTCTAATTCATTTTCTGAATTTAATCTAACTAAAACTTTTTGAATAGCCTTGTTTAAACGATCAGGCCTTATAGGTTTTAGAACGTAATCAACTACATTTAAGTCAAAACTTTCAACTGCATGATCTCTATGCCCGGTAGTTATAATCACCATAATTTGTTTATCAAGATTCCTTAACATATCCAAACCATTAAGACCTGGCATGTCAACATCCAAAAATATTAAATCTGGAGTTGAACTTATTAAATGGAACTGAGCACTTAGAGCATCATAAAAGTTACCAGTTGGGGTAAGATAGATATAAGGTTTTAGAATTGCTTCTAATCCTTCATGAGCCAGAGGCTCGTCATCTACAATTATATACTTAAGATTTCGCATTTATTTAATTTTTAGCAAAGATATAAATTATAACGCTAAAAAAGACATTTTATGCAATATTTTATGCAATATTAATATATGGAAATCATTTTAAGAGATAATAAATTTAATTAACCTGTAATTTACAAATTCGCCATTGCGAATTTAGGTTTTTATTTTATAAACTCTTTATATCAATTACATATGAGCTTAAATTCGCAATGGCGAATTTGATGTATTTTGTATGTGTTTAATTTACAAGCACAAATAAAATCATGCTAATTCATTTACTGTTTTTACATATTAAAATTTATATTACTGTAATAGTTGTAATTATGGAATTTAATAAAGAGAAATATTACTTAAAATTAGATTAAATAAAATTCGCAATTGCGAGTTACATGTTTTTTCTATGTTTTTATGTCAAATTCGCAATGGCGAATTCATAAAATCAATAATTAGTCTTAAATATCAAATAGATAAATACCAAATTCGCAATGGCGAATTTATATAAATCGTATCTTTATTTTAAATTTAGCTTGTAAGACCATTTTACTTTTATCTAAGTTAATTCTTGTATGAGCATATTAATGATCACATATACAATATTTAACAGTTGGATATTTAAATATCTTTTATAAGAGAGAATATAGTTTTATTTATAAAATAAATTTGCACTAGCTGATATCCACTTTTATCACATTGCAAAATAAATTCGCCCCTTTTTTCGCAATTGCGAATTTTTAAGCCTATCATTAATTATCTAATTTATAAACTATAAGAAATCTGCAATTTAAAATTCGCCCCTTTTTTCGCAATTGCGAATTTAAACCCTTGACTTTTGCTTTATTTGAATGTAATTTTGTGTCGGAATTGATAGAAAAATATAGAATTTCATATTAAATTTATAATAACAAAATAGAAAAGAATTGAACTAATATGCTTTAAAATATAACTAAAAATGAGAGATTATAATACTAATCAGAATGGTGATGCTTGGCTGACTAATGCTATAAATACAGTTTGGAAAAAAGGGCTATATATACCTGGTCAAGATACTAATAAATTTAGGAAAGACAAGTATGGTTCTATTATGGAATTTGCCAGATTTGGAGATACAACTCATGAATACGGTTGGGAAATTGATCATATTATGCCTGTTGAAAATGGCGGCACTGATGAATTAAGTAACCTTCAGCCTTTGCAATGGGAGAATAATCGTAAAAAGTCTTTAGAAATACCTCAGTCATTTAAGATGACAGGTAATTATTTTCATAAATTATAAAAGGGATTGCTTTAATTAAATTTAAACTACCGGATATTCTAACCTAATATGGTGCACACTCAACAGATTTCTTTTTAAAATCCTTTTTATCTTATCAATATCACGGAAAGTTATATTTGAATTCACAAATTGATTTAGCCGTATCTGTTTATTAATAATAGTATCAACCATTTCATTTATAGCTTCTTCGTCATGGGATTGAAGACTGCGTGTAGCGGCTTCTACAGAATCAACAACCATTACAACAGCTGTTTCTTTTGAGAAAGGAATAGGTCCATTATAGGTATATTTGCTTTCATCAAAGTCTTCATCAGGGAAATCATCCCTTTGTTTGTTATAGAAATAATCTGTTTTGCGAGTGCCATGATGTGTGCGGATAAAGTCGATGATTTGTTCAGGAAGGTTATGCTTTTTAGCCTTTTCAACACCTTTAATAACATGGCTTATTATGATTTCGGCACTTTCTTCATAAGATAATTCGTTATGAGGATTTATACCATAAGTTTGATTTTCGATAAAATAAGCCGGCATGTTTAACTTGCCAATATCATGATACAAAGCTCCTGCTCGAGTTAATAATGCATTTCCTCCTATCTCGAATATAACTTCTTCGGCCATATTGGCAACTTGCATTGAATGCTGAAAAGTGCCCGGTGCTTTAGTAGCAAGTTCGCGCAATAGCTTGGTGTTAGTATTTGAAATCTCCATTAAAGAAACATCGGTAACATAACCAAACATTTTTTCGAACAAAACTATTAAAGGATAGGAGAAAAGTGTCATCAATGCGCTGCCACCGAAGAAGGCAAAACGGATGTATGATAGATTGTGAATATTACCATCCTGTATCATCGTTAAGCCTATATATATTAATGAATAAGTAAGGAAAATAAACAAAGAAGTAAGGAAAAACTGTGCTCTTCTTTCCAGATTTGAGATACTAATTATCGTAATAATACCTGCAATTAATTGAAGAAAGATATATTCGAAGCTATTGGGGGCAAGGAATCCGATTATCATTATTGTAACTAAATACACAAATAATGATAATCGGGTATCGAAGAAAACACGGATAATAATCGGGACTAAGCATAAGGGTACCAGATACAAAAGACTTGGATTGGTGCGTATGACTATACTCGTAATTAGTACCATCATTATTATCACAAGTAAAATGAACACAATGTTCTTATTATCAATTAATATTTCGCGTCTGAAGGAATATAAAAACAGTGCAAGTACTATTAATGATAATGATAGCAATATTATCTGACCCAAAATAATTATATAATATTTTGAGGTAGCGCCTAATTGTTTTTGATATTCGGCTTTTAAAGATAATAACTCCTGATACTTTTCTGTGGTAATTATTTCGCCTTTTGAGATGATACGTTGCCCCGTTTCTACCATCCCACTAGTGTTTGAAATCTTTGATAAAGTAGTTTGTTTTTCCTTTTCTGTAATAACAGGATCATACTTTACATTTTGAAATACAAACGATTCCAACAATGGAATTAAAAGTTCTTTATCAATAGTTTTACTATTAGAAAATTTTTCTTTAATAAAACTATCGGCAGTAATAATAGTGAAAAAAGTATTCAGATTTCGCGCCTCAGCGATATTCCTATTGAGCAGATTAATTGTAAGATCGCTTGGTTTGTTTTCAATTTCGGGCACTAACTCAATTATACCTTTATTATATATGGTGTCGAAAATATAATTGGCAAACTGCTTGTTCTTTTCCTTCTCATTTGATGTTGCTTGCGTTTTATATTTCTTTGTCCATGCCTCATCGAATGCAGTTTGCAATTCCGTTTTCTTTTGTTTTGTTGCTTCAATATCTTTCCTAAAGAACGGCTTTAATTCTTTTAAAGTAGTATCCTTTTCGGCAGTTAAATCTTCTTCTGATTTATTTATAGCAAAATCAAAAGGGGCTATTAAGTCATCATGCATCCAGAACTTTCCCTTATGGAACTCATATTTAAAAGTTCCTTCTTTTGGGAAGATCATCACAAGTAGAATGATGCCGATTACAAACAGGAAAACTTTGTAAATATTGGCAAACTGATTTCTTAACAGACCTATGAGATTCTTCATATTAATTCAAAAACATTGTCAATTTATGCAAGATACACACTTATATTTATAGCTTTATAATGGAACAATATCTAAAACAGTAAAAGAATTAGGCTTGGTAGCAGGGCGTGGATGAGGGTTTTCAGTGGTAGCTTTAGGTGCAGGGCCAAAATCGGCACAAGGCAGATAAATATGATGCGTCTTGGAATTAACTGCTATAGTTCGTGCTCCTTTTTGTGTCTGAGTATTCTCAATTACAGTATATTTATCTTTATTTTCCTGTTGAACAACTGTCATAGTGCCATCGCCATTTGAACTATATGCTCTTTTGAGATCAGTATCAAAAGCAACACCATCCACTCTATCGCCAATTGTCAGATTAGCTACCACATCGCCAGTTTCTGCATTGAGTACCATCATCATTTTGTTGCCACAAACAGCAAACAAACGATGGTTTTCATTATCTAAAGCCAAGCCGCTAGGTTCATCACCGGGGCTAACCGAAAAATATTTTTCAACCTTTAAAGTAGTTGAATTGATGACTGCTATCAGATTTTTATCCTCAATATTTACATAAACCAATCCTTTATTATCGCATACCGAAAACTCAGGTTTACCTTTAAGAACTATAGTTTCGATAACTTTATTAGTTTTAGCATCAATAACTGTAGCATTACTACTACCGCCATTATAAGCAAATACTTTGTGCGAAAAAGGATCATAAAGGATAGCATCAGGATTACGACCTGTAACCTTAATCTTCTCAATGGTTTTCATAGTTGTAAGATCAAAAATAGTAACCGCTGAATCTCTGCCATCACTAATAAAACCTTTATTTAGGTCAGAAGCTATTGCAATGCCATGCACTCCTTTGGTATCAGGGATAGTACCTGCAATTTTATTGGTATTGAGGTCGACAATTTGAACCATATTTCCGTGCGAAACATACAATCTATTTGTAACGGCATCCACTGATAAATAATCCCAACCTGCATCACCATCCAAATGAATACGGTCGTTGATCTTATATTTACTGCCTGACTGAGCATTGGCTCCCAAAATTAAAGTTGTGATGATCACAACAAGAAGAATTATTCTTTTCATTACTTAAAATATTTATTTGTTAATAAGAATACAAAAGTAGTTATAAATGTAAGACGAAGGCAAAAATACTTCATACATTTATATTTTATTTTAATAAATAAAAGGGAGAGCATGAAAATATAGCTGAAAGGAAAGATTCATCTACAAGTAAAAATAATGATTTTAATTTAAAATTTAGTGATTCGAAGTTTTATTTTAATGATTTTTACATTTTGCATGAGCTATTGTTTAGATAAGTCAATATATAACAAATCATTGTCAATATATTGAGCATACAAAAAAACAAGCTAAATAAAAAGAACAGCCCCCTGAACGAACTGAACAGGGACCTGTGCGAACCGCACAGCTTCTTGTGCGAACTGCACAGGGACCTGTACGAACCGCTCAGCTTCTTGTACGAACCGCTCAGCTTCTTGTACGAACTGCTCAGCTTCTTGAGCGAACCGCTCAGCTTCTTGTACGAACTGCTCAGCTTCTTGAGTGAACAGCTCAGCATCTTGAGTGAACAGCTTAGCATCTTGAGTGAACAGCTTAGCATATTAAAAGGAGCGATATTTAGGTTTATTTTCGTTTACAAAAAGTTAATTGTAAGTCTGCATAGGCTGACTATAGTTTTGAAAAAACTAATTGTAGGTTTAAAATTCGCCCTTTTTTCGCCCTTTTTTCGTCCTCGCCCAATGTTTTTATTATAACAGAATGTATCTTTGCCGAATTATAAATAATTTATTAATTAAAATACAAATCAGAAATGAAAAAACATGTACTAAAATTAGTTTTACTAAGCATAGTCTTAGTATTCTTAGCAATGAATGGTTTTGCAAGATCAACTATGGATTTTAAAGATAAAATCTTTAATCCTAATTTATTCTTTAATACACTTGATACCTGTGTAGCTCCGGTGGCACAAGCTACAAATTTGGTTTTAACACACACACTCACTACTATTAACGGCTCTTTTATTGCAGAACCAAGTGCAGATCATTATCTGATTGTAAGAAGTACTATGAGTACTCTAAGTTTAGCACCCGAAAACGGAACAACTTATGCAAGCGGTTATTCATTAGGAGGAGGGACTGTGGTAGCATATAGTACGGATACACTTTTTACAGATATAAATCTGAATATAGGTACACAATATTATTATTATGTGTTTGCGGCTACTTCTATATCCTGTACAGTTGGTCCTACTTATTTATTAACATCACCACTTATAGGTACTACAACTTGTTCGATGAAATCGTTAAATATTACTGCAATATTTCAGGAATATTATAATAACACTACCGGTTTAATGAATCAGACTTTGGGAA
>JBAXLO010000155.1:0-11286 GCA_037134755.1 Bacteroidota bacterium
TAGATATAATAATGGTTTTAGATAGGCACGACCAACTATTTTGTCTATTACGCCTCATTTTTTTTATTTTTCACTTTCTTTTTAAAGGCATATTTTATTACTCCTTATTTTTAATTTGTTTTTGCAACATCTTTTGTGTTTGTTCAATACTCTCCAAAAATTGTTTTTCTACTTCCGATAGTTCATCCTCATTTTTTATTTTATAAGTCGAATATTTTGCTAATGCTTTCTTTTCGGCAAGTTTAGTAGAAAAATTGGAAATTCCGATTTTTCTTACTTTATTGAGTCGGTAAGTTCTCCTTCTTTATAAATATTAATAATATGCTCATTGACTGTAGAACGTAATTTATGAAATTATTCTAACAATTGCTCTATTGAATGGTTTCTCTTTATATAAATGATTTTCTCAAAAACATTTCTAAATAACATCCTTTTCATCAATAGTATCTTTGCCTATAATTTCATCTTTAGTATCACAATATTCTCCTATTTTACAATCTTCACAATTTCCTGTACAAAAATCATAATGATGTGTAAACCCCGGCATATACTGAATATCTTCTTTGAATATATCACGTAATAGTTCGTATCTGTTTATTTTCGGCATTCTCTTAGGGAAATCGGCACAAATACTATATGCATCTAAAGTATCAGTTATTGCTATTACCAATTCCTCTATCTGACTTTCGTTTAGTTTTTCCGAAGGAGGAAATTGCTCAAAACTCAATCCCATCAGCTTATAAGAAGTAGTATCAGGTGTATTTTCTATTTCTAACATCTGTTCTTCAAATTCTTCATAAACTTCTGAGAGTACTGGACTTTCAGGCGCTAACGATTTTGCATTACCTAAATCTTCAATTAACTGATTGATGTAATTCTGCATATCTAATTGTTTTTAATAATACTCCTTTATATAGTCATAAGCTCTATTAAAAAGTTCTTCGTCTTTTAGTTTATATTTTGTCCAAAGTACTTTTCTAAGTTCACGTTTTACTTCCCGCTCTCCAACTGTTGAGTTTTGCCAACCATCAAAACGAACATACTTTACAATTTCGTCAATATCGTTTACTATTCTTTCAACGATTACAGGAGTAGTCTCTGTTTTTGATTCCAGAAATAATTCTGTTAAAGCTGCTTTTGCTGTTTTCTGTTCTGCTATTGGTATTGTTTGCTTTTCGGCTTGAAGTGTTTCCTTTGCTAATTGACAGAGTTCTTTAATATATTCAATTGAATTAATCAAACCCTTTTCTGCTTTATTTCTTAACTCTTCTAATCGTTCGCTGAGTTTTTTAAACGTTGGATTAATGCCATGTTTATTTAACCGACTTATTAGAAGCTTTAATAAATTCTTAGCTTGGTCAGGGTCTTTCTTATGCATTAAATCATCTATAACTTCAGCATTCAGAATCATTTCTTCCATATCATGATTGATACCCGAAACATGAATATGTTCGTGAATAAGTGCAGTTGTTTGAGCACCTAAAGCATGCCACAAAAGTCTGCCATTATCATCAGACGCAGGTTTTACAGAAGTATAAACTTGAGACAACCATTTATAATCACTTTCAAATTCGTTTAAAACAGGGTCGGGTGATAAAGCTTCCCATAGCTTCGTTAAGCTGCTGAAATCTTTTGCAAATGCATCTCTTTTTTCATTAGTATTAATACAATCCTGTGCATTTTGTAAACCTTCAAATCCTGAAATACTTCTGTCAATACCAGTGAAATGTAGTAAACATTTTTCCATCCAATCTGGTAATTGGTCTCTTAAGTCCTGTAGATTTGTAATAACAGCTTTTACGCTTTCTTCATCAAATGCCAAAGCCTTTGCGGTATCATCAAACACACCAAAATAATCAACTATCCTACCAAATGCTTTATTTGGAAACAAACGATTTGTTCTGCAAATAGCTTGTAATAGTGTATGGTCTTTTAATGATTTATCAAGATACATTGTTTGCAAAACAGGAGCATCAAAACCAGTTAACAGTTTAGCTGTAACAATTAAGAACTTCAATGAAGAATCAACATCATTAAATTTCTCAATTACCTTTTCCTGTTTATCTTTATCCATTGCCCATTTTTGTTTGAAATCATAATCATCGTTGGCCGACGAACTGATTACAACTTCACTGGCATCAGGACTTATTAATTTATCTAATTCTCCTTTATATTGAATACAGGCTTCACGGTCGGGAGTAACTATCATTGCTTTTAATCCTTCCGGTTCTACATGGGTTTTAAAATGTTCTACTATATCTTCTACTATAGTTTTTACTCTTTCAGGTGATTTTAAAAACACTGACATCTTAGCAGCTTTCTGACTGAGTTTATTTCTGTCATCTTCACTCAGGTCATTAGCCATTTCTTTGAATGCTATATCTAAATTATCTTTATCTATATGATAATCCGGTAAACGAGGTTCAAAGTGCAATGGTAATGTTGCATTATCTCTTAAACTTTCCTGAAAAGTATAACGGCTCATATAACCACCGCTATCTTCTTCAGCTCCAAAAGCCCAGAATGTGTTTTTATCTGCTTTATTAATAGGAGTTCCTGTTAATCCAAACAAGAAAGCATTAGGCAATGCATTTCGCATTTTCCTACCCAAATCACCTTCTTGTGTTCTATGTGCCTCATCAACCATTACAATAATATTATCCCTTTTATTCATATCAGGATATGCATCTTTAAACTTATGCACCATTGTAATGATAATCTTCCTGGTGTCTTGTTCCAATAGTTTATGCAGTTCTCTAATACTATCGGTAGTAATCATGTTAGGAATTTCGGCAGTATTAAAAGTAGCTGTTATCTGAGTATCCAAATCAATCCTGTCAACAACTATCATTACAGTAGGATTATTAAGTTCCTGTTGTTTTCTTAGTTTTTGAGCAGCAAATAACATTAGTAAGGATTTTCCCGAACCTTGAAAATGCCATATCAAACCTTTCTTTATAATTCCTTCTTTTACTCTTTCAACTATTGCATTAGCACCTTCGTATTGTTGATAACGACAAACTACCTTTATTTTCTTTTTCTTACTATTGGTTGCATAAACAGTATAATACTGCAAAATATCCAACAAAGTTGAAGGTTTGAGTAAATGTGTTAATTGCTTTGCAACATCATGTAAACCTATAATATGACCTAAATCATCTTTTTCATCTTCCAATCTCCATGGAGCCCATAATTCCAATGGTGTTCTTACCCCACCTATAAAAATATCTTTTCCTTCGGTTGCAAACGAAAATACATTAGGAACGAACAATTGTGGAACAGCATTTTCATATACTATATTAATATCATGTGCAGCATCAAGCCAACTTACAGCAGGACGAACAGGTGTTTTGGCTTCTCCAATAACTAAAGGAATACCATTAACAAACAATGCTATATCTGGGATTTTTGTTTCTCTTGTCCTTATTTTAAATTGATTGGTAAGAATAAAACTGTTATTCTTTAATACATCAAAATCAATTAAACGGATGGTTACATGTTCATTGTTTTTTCCAAATGGAAGTGTTTTTTCGTTTCGAAGCCAACTAGCAAATTCTTCATTTGCTCTAACTAAACCAACATTATTTACAGCAATTAAAATGGTACGGAGTTTAAAAATAACTTCATCGGCTCTTTCGGGTTGAGCTGCAATATCAGGATTTAATCTGCAAAGGGCTTCTTTTAATTCTTTTTCGACAAAAACTTCTGCTATATCTCTTTGTAATAAATCTGCTTGTATATACTTCCATTTTACAGTATCATAGCTTACATCATCTTCTTTTGCAATATTACCTTGAACTGCATTTAAATTCACACCTGTAAGGTTGTGAATAATAAAATGCTCTACTGTATTCTGTTCGTTGAATGTCATTGTCAGATAGTAATTTTGTTTTGCCTTATAAACTCTAATCCAATTTTATCTTTTAAAATTCTTTGCTGTAAGGTTTCATTTTGGTGAGGTCCGGTAAATGATGGATTACACAATATTGGATTTTTGATTTGTGAAGCCAGATTGGGATGGTGCTCTTTAAAACTTAAAATAGTTTCTTCAAACTTTTCCCTGACACCTTTTAACCAACCTCTACCACCAGGTCTATTTTTTATTTCAATAAAAACAATAGAATTGTCATATTGAAGGAAACCTTCACATCGTTTAATTAATTCATCTCCCATGCTGTCTGACGAAAATTGAGCAACAACTCTTCCATCATCTTCTAAATCATAAGTGCCAATTCGGTAAATAGGAACGCACCAATCCACTGCTTTGAAAGTTACATTGATATTTGATTCGTTTTCCACTATAAAATCGGCAGTTGGGTCAGGATTTACAGCATTTATTTTTGCTGGCACATTATTTCCACCTTCTATATCGCTTATTCCAAATGTATTATTATGGATAGCTTGTAAACATTTTATTTGTTCGGATTGGCAATTACCTTGAAGATTATTGCACGGCACGCTAAAAAAATCTATTGGCATAAATCTTCAAGGTCTAATAGTTTAGAAAATTCTTCATTAGCTTCTCCCAAACCTTCGTTAAGTTTGTTTTCGTCTGAAGGTAAACCCTTATAGCTCTTCAATTTTTCAATTGTGCCATCTATCTCATTTAATTGATACACTATCAAATTATCTCCGTTCACCGTTGCCGATAATGGAACGATGTCGTTAAGTTTTGATTTTAAATCTTCTGTTTTTATTATTTGTTTAAGCTTATCTGCTTCTACACACAGGGTAAGATAAACTAATAAATAAGGACTATGAGTCGTCATTATAAGCATATTATTCCCATTATTGAATCCTAATAAACTATTAAGTATTAATCTTTGAGAAGTAGGAAATAAATTCTGTTCAGGCTCTTCAACAATATTCACAAAATATTTGCACACATATTTATCATTTATCTTTTTTTCACCAGCTTTAATACCCTTTTCATCAAGTCCTGTGCTATTTAATTCTGTTAATTCTTTTTTTCTTCGTACTATTTGGTCAGAACTCAACAATTGTAATAATTTTTTCTCACTCTGCTTTAAAAAAGCAATTAAATACTTGGTAACCCAATACAATGGTACAATTGAATGAAATCCACTTGAAGCATGCGAAAGTTTTAATCGTTTATCACCAAAAACAATATAATTTTCATCTTCCTTTGAATCATATAATACTTTAGTATCATTGATGGGTAATTGAATGGTTTTACCTTTATTTGTTAGTTGAGCATTGCGGAATTCAATAGAATAATTTTGAAGACTTCCAATAATTAAGTTAGAAACCTTATTTATGTTTTCTATTGAGCTAAGAAAATTACGTTCAGCAGGAACATACATTATTTTAGGCAATTTAACTGATTTAGTATTTATTATTTCAGCTTTAATTGCCTGCCATTTCGAGTTTTGAGGATTCAAAAACTTTAATCTATATATTGCTCCTTCATATTCAATTTCAGTATTAATTTCTAAATAATTTTCAAGATGATGAAATGCTATTAATTCCAAAAAATCAATTTGCAAAATTGGTAATTTAATATCTCCCCTAATCAATGCCTTTTCTATCCACATAAAAGTAGATATCAACTTAGCTACTGTACTTTTCCCGCTACCTTGGTTTCCTATAAAAACAGTTACCTTCTTCACATCCAGCCAGCCACCATCTTTTTGATAGCCTTCTTTTATTGGTCCGAAATTCTTTATTCTGATTTTGCTCATAACGAATCTTGATTTTTTAGTTTACAAAGATACTTATTTTACCCCAATATTTCATTTAATAATTTTTGCTTTAAATGCTTTAAGCTTATCTTTTGTTGCTTGTGTTATGTTATAGTTGTTTCTATTTGTTGTAGTATTTCTAATATCTTTTCCTGAATTTCTAAATCTGGTATAGTTACTTCCATTTCGGCTAAATCTTTCCATTTTGTCCTAGGTGATAACGAACCAGCTGAAGTACTAATAGCATGTTGAATAAAAACATCTGCTGAAATATAAAAAGGTAATAATGCTTGTAACATCTTCTTACTTTTTGCTCTTATTACTAATATATCTCCTGAACAAACGCCATCAAAATCTGCAACTGCTACTTTCTTTAAATATGCTCTTCTTTTGCCAAATAAAACATCTCCTTTTGTAAATCGTTTTGTAAAAGTTGTTCCATTTGCTATTTCTCCGTAACCTTGTAATTGAAAGTTTTCAGTTACTATATTTTCTAAACCTATATATCTTAATACTTCATTTGCATGTTCCGGATATTTCTTATCACATTCTGCTATATCACCGAAGGTAGTTTGAGTACAATTTTCTTTATTTAAGATATCACCAAAAACAGGTTCTATGTTTAATAAACCATTAACCAATAATTTTTGCAATGTTTTCAATTTCTTCTCCTGCCCTTCCACCTTCTCAATGGCTGTTTCTATTGATTGAAAAAGGGAAGCTATTTGCTTTTGTTCTTCAGTTTTCTCAGGATAATAAAATTTATATTTAGACAAATCCTCCCATTTAATTCTTTTTGAAACAGAACCAACTGAACTGGAAATTGCAAAGCTCCAAAGATTGTTTGTATTCAAAATTAAATTCAGGAATCCATTACATAATTTTTTATTGTCTTGTCTAATAACTGTAATTTCATCAGAACAAACAGCATCAAATTTAATAATATTTGAACGTTTTTTAAATTCACTTATAGAAACACTTCTTCTAGCGAACAGAATATCATCTTTATAGCAATATTTCCCTGAACCAACATCTTCAGGACTTCTGAAAGAATTTACATAAAAATCTCCTTCTGTTAAATCTTCTGGCCTTACAAATTTTGAACATCCATTAATATATGGATTTATAATCTTTTCATTAATTTCTTTTGCTACAAAACCTATCTCATTTTGAATCCACTTATCTTTTTTCAAATTCATAATTCAACACCTATATTTTTTAATTGAGTATACAAAATATCTAAAGAAGTATTTATCTCCTCTTGTCCTGTTCTTATATCAGCAAGCAAAATTTCAGTACTGTGTTCATTCGCCAAAGCAAGTTGCTTTACATGCAATTGCAAACTTAAATTACCATTGTTTGCAAGCACTTCTTTATTGTTCATTACCTTTGCAAAGCCTTCGATATCTGTAAACTTCCAATAAGCATCACTTATCTTTTTAATATGCTTAGGTTCCAGCCATGCATTAGTACGGTCGATGCACAACTCTTCTTTAGCATCAATAAAAATAATACGGTCCTTTCTATTGGCAGGCTTTTTCATTCGGCACACCAGCAAACAACTCTCCATACTACTGTTGTAAAACAAGTTTTTGCCCAGACCAATCACCGCATCCACATAATCTTCTTCTATCATACGTTTGCGGATATCGCCTTCGGCATCACGAAACAAAACACCATGAGGCCAAAGCACCACACAACGACCGGTTTCAGTATTCATACTTTTCATTATATGCTGTTGAAAAGCAAAATCAGCACACCCCTGCGGAGGAGTGCCCCATATATTGCGTCCAAAAGGGTCGTTCATCCATTTATCACGGTTCCACTTCTTAACACTATAAGGCGGATTTGCCATCACAACATCAAACTGCTTCAACTCATCATTCTCCAGTATCTGCGGATTATCTAAAGTGTCGCCCTGCACTATCAAAAACTCATCTATGTTGTGCATAAACATATTAATACGTGCAATAGCCGAAGTAATCAAATTCAACTCTTGTCCATACAATTTAAGCGTACGGTATTCTTTGCCCTGTTCTTTAAGGTGCAAAGCCGAACCCAACAAAATGCCGCCACTCCCCGAAGTAGGGTCGTAAATACTTTCGTTGCTTTGCGGGTCGGTAATCTGTGTCATTAGCTTAACAACAGTACGGTTGGTGTAAAACTCTGCGGCAGTATGTCCGCTATCGTCAGCAAATTTCTTAATTAAATATTCGTAACCTTCGCCCATTATATCATGAGGAACATTAGCTACACTCAAATTCATTTGTGAGAAATGCTCAATCAAATCCAACATCTTTTCGTCGCTCATCCTGCGTTTGTTGGTCCATTGTGCATCGCCAAACACATCGTGCAACATCTCGAAATTAGCTTTCTCGATACCATATATAGCTTTCTGCAAAGCAGCGCCTACATCTAAAGTCTTCTTCCTGACATCATCCCAATGGCAACCGGCAGGAATCTGAAAACGGTGGTTCTCGGCAAACTCAGCATAACTTAAGTCGCCTTCACTTTCGTCCAAAGCAGTTTGGTATTCCTCGTCCCAAAGGTCGCTAACACGTTTAAAGAAAAGTAAAGGGAAAATATATTGTTTAAAGTCAGCCGCATCAATCATTCCTCTCAAAATATTGGCTGCACCCCATAGGTAGTCTTCCAGTTGTTTTTGTGTCATTTTATGTACTTAAAAAGTCTAATAAATTCTTTAAATATTTTTCACCAAAAGTAATTAAACATTTCCAATTACAAGAAATAAAAATATTAAAAATAAAAAACAAATTCGCCAAATCACCAAATCAGCTATTCACCAAATTCCTAAAAATTATAATCCTTAGGCTCACCTGCAATTTCTCGTCCATTAAGAATGTTTTCATCATAATGTTTTCTTGGGCTATGAGTTTTTTTTAGTTCCATTAATTCAGTTAAATTATTACTCTTTGTTATTTTCATCTCTGCAAGCATATTATACTCTTCAAACACAACATCCAGTTCTTGTATTATCATTTGGTTGATGTATTTTTGTGCACAGTTTACAATAGCTAACTCATAATCGTCATTTGCCTCCATCATTACAGGCTCCGATGCCTCAAATAATAATTGAAGTGACTCATCAATGTTTTCATCATCCCAATCCGAATGAGAACGTCTTACTTCTTGCATATCCAAATCATTAAGTCTGAATAATTCAATTATATGTTCATCCTTCTCAAATAATTTAACATAGCTAAGCAGTTCTTCCGAACTACCATAAAGATATTCAGGTATTACTATAGGCACATAGGGTGGTTTTGGATTTTTCAGTTCTTCCTCATCTCTTAATGCTTTTTTTCTATCCCAGTCAAGCCCCCAGTAATAATCTTCTTTTTCACCTCTAATATTGGATAAATTTAATAAATCTCCAGTATTAAAATGCTCATCATATAATTTATAAAATTCGGGATAATACGATTTTTTATCATCTTTTGAAGGCATTATTTCTCCATAACTCTGCCATTCGCGCCAACTGAATCTATTTATATAATCAAGATTATTTAATTTAAGATATTCTTTTAATACATTTACTTCTTCTGCTGTTATCGGTGATAAAAAAGGACACTCATCAATATGTTCTTCCCAGAATTCAAAGTCGTAGCTTAAATCAATTTCTTTAATTTTAATTTTCTCGGCTCTCCACAGCAATTGAAGATTAAACAATTTCTTTTGCTTTATCCAACTGAATCTTTCTAAGGTATCCTCTCTATACTGTAATATTTTATTATGTGCTTCTTCTTTAAGAAATACGTCTTTACATTTAATTAAATGTACTTTATGTTCAGCATATTTTAGTATGAAGGGAGCTATTGATTTGGGATCATAATTTTTAAAAAACGTTTTGTATTCTTCGTTATTAGTTAAATCTTCAATAAACTCTTTCTTGAGGTCTTCCAAATAAAACTCATATTTCCCTACTGCGAAATCATCATACTTCTTATATTTAAAATCATCAAAATTCATAACTTATTTTTTTATTTTGTAAATATTATTTTTAAAACATCTATTAAAAATTAAAATCTCTGGGTTCGCCTAATAATTCTCTTCCATCTAACACAAGTCGACGTTGTAAAGCGATATGGGAATTAGCTTCTAATTCGGCTAACATAATTTCTTTTGGTCTTTTTGTTGTAATACCTGTTTCTTCAAGCATAAGATATTCATCATAAACCCCATCAATCAATTCTTCAATTCTTTGTATTTTATAATTCTCCAGAGTAACTAAAATTGCTTCACGCCATTGAAATCCACCTAATATAGGTATTTTTGTTTCATAAGCATCTAAATCTCTAACAGCCTCCTCCACTACTTCGTCATCAATACCATGCTCATTATACGTTTCATTTCCTACAGCCTTTACTTTTTCTCTATAATTATGTGATAACGTCTGTTTTTTAAATAATCGTTCAAGTTCCAAAATATGCTGATCTTTTTCAAATTCCTGTATAAATAAGTCGATATTACCATATATATCATCAGTTAATTTTATAGGTTTCTGTGGTAGTGGTGGTGGTGGATTTTTTTTATGAGCTTTTTCTATTTTCTTTTGCTCTTTATTTTCATTACTACTCCTTTCATAAAGATAATGGTATTCTTTATTCCCTCTGATATTAGGCAAATTCAGCAAGCTCCCCGTTCCCAAATGAGCATCATAATATTTATACCAAGCAGGGTACTCTATGTTAAAAAATGGTATAAGGTTATTATTAAACATATCATGGCTTTGCCAAGCTAAACGCGAAAACGAACCTTCGGGTCTGTAATCTTCACTTTTTAAATAATCCTTTAATAATTTTACTTCATATTCACTTATTTGTGGCAGAAAAAAACAATCATTAATATGCTTTCCCCAGAATTCAAAATCTCCACACGATTTTACACCTTCAAGCTTTATTTCCTCAGCCCGCCATTTAAGTTGCAAATTATACAGTTGTTTTTGCTTTATATAATCAAAATAACCTTCTGCTTCTTTTTTAACTCTTAAGTCAACACTTCTAATTCTTGCAAGCTCACTTTTATAATGTTCAATCAAATATGATTTTCTTTCTGCATACCTTAACATAAAACTCTCAACACTTTCTACGTTATATTTTTTTAAATAATCTTTATTCTCTTTCGAACTTTTTATTTCTTCCAAAAAAGCTTTTTTAAGCTCATCAAAGTAGATATGACGGTCGGCATAATCTTTAGGCCAATTCTTTTCATTATACTCAAAATCATCAAAATTCATTTTTTTAATTATTAGTTTTTAAAAATCGGAAAATATTTTAATCAAAAAGCTTGTACCACAGCTAAATTACTCAATACACTTTAGAAATGAAACATTCTAAAAAAACACATTAGTTTTTTACAGAATTGTAGAAAATACACAAAACACTAATCTTATATTATATATCAAAAAAGACAAGAATAATTATCTCTAAAATTGAATAATAATATTTTACAAAGATACTCTTATTATCAACACAAAACTTTATTTTAATATAAAAAGAAAAATATAAATACAATTCAAAACTTTCTTCCAGTTTTTATTTTCTTATTTAATCCTATTGTCGTT
>JBAXLO010000156.1:0-11240 GCA_037134755.1 Bacteroidota bacterium
TTAGACTAGCTAATATTTATGCTTAATTTAAGTCCTCAACAATGTTGCTTAATCCAGGATTTCTAACTTTATGTCTTCCAAGTACACCACCATTATTTGCACTTACAAATTCACTATAAAACTCAGGATGTGCTTCTGCCTGGTTTTCCATTATTTTTTCAATACTAGCCAAATCCTCATCAACAGCTACCAATTCTTTTTCAAGTTCAGTTGTGTCAAAATGTTTATGCCCTCTAGCTCCGGCAGGTCCGTTTAATTCTTCTTCAAATCCATCTACATTAGCTTTAAATGCAGCTATTTGAGGATCAGTTAAACCATAATCAGCCAAAGCTACTTTATTTGTAGTTGCAGCTGCTAAAACAAGTTTCATCAAACTCAAAGTGTTTTCACCTTTACCATCAAAACTGCTTTTAAAAAGGTTCATTTCATCTGCTAACACAGTATCGCCTGTCTCAACAGCTAATTCATACAATAAACCCGCAATATTAACAGCTTGTTTAGTACCATCTTTTTTGTAATTTTTCTTTTTGGTGGTATAACCTTTTGTACTTTTAATTTGGTCGTCCTTATACTTGTCAGCTTCCCCAACATGAGCAGTTAAAGATGTTTGTTTGTTTTTTAATTTCAGAATTGCATCCACAATAATCTGAAATAAGATAAGCACCGCAATAACGCGTTTTCCTCTGGTAAGAGTAGAATTCTGATCCCTATTCATAGTAAAATATTTTTTTGTTTTAAATGACCTCTAAAACTTTTCATTCTAAGAATATGGTCAAATAAACACCTTCTTAAAATATTTTACCAGCTAATCCCAATCATAGTTTATAAAACTTTGCAAAAGTATAATTAATAAATTTAATAAACGACTGTTTCAGAAAATAAATCAAAAATAAATATTTTATCACATTTATTTGTCTTTTTTCCGACCTCAATGAATTTACGCAACAAAACAAGCTTTTAAAAATGTGTGCGTGCATAAGCTAAGCAATCCACGAGTTCCTACGAACAAATGTAAGTTAAGAAGGACGATCTATCATAGGAACGGCTTGGATTGCGAGAAAAGTTTTTAAAAGCTTAGTTTTGAAGTAAATTATTTGCAGTCTTGATTTTTTGTTTCTTTTTTATCAAGAAAAAAGAAAGTGAAGAAAAAGTCTACATTTGTCTCAATTGTCACATTTGTCCCACAAGTCCCATTTTCATCTTTAAATAAAAAAAATACCATCAACTACCAATCCTAATCCTATCTCAAAAAATAAATTACTACAATTTGTAAAAACTTCATCACTTCCGACAAAAAAATATCCTCTTTTGAGAAAAACTTCATCACTTCCTGTAAAAAAATCTCTTGTTTTGACAAAAACTTTACCACTTTCGACATCAGCAAATCCTATTTTCATTAAAAAAATACCTCTCTGGAATTATCAAATAGCAATCCACCTAAAAACTTCATCACTTCTGACAAAAAAATATACCACTTTGCAAAAACTTCATCACTTCCTGTAAAAACTTCTAATCACAATTTAATATATTATTCACTTCCGACAAAAAATTACACCCATATACAAAAACATATTCACTTCTGACAAAAACTTCTAATTAATATGTATGATCAAATAGACTGTTTTTTCAAGAAACCCAGCAATTACAGGCGTTTTCAAAAAGGAGGCATAAAAATACTCCATCAAAAAAACTTATAATATGGAATTATACAAATTAACTAAAGAAAGATATAGATAGTAGGCTCCTTCAGGGATGGAATCCTTACGTTAGTGAACGTCCTGAGTTAATTACTTTGTTAAAGGCTTTGGAACTATATATGACGGTTAAGAAGAACCTAGTCGGTCATAGAATGAGTTGTAACTATAAATGTGATATTAAGAAACTAACTGACTGGTTGTCTACAAAAAATCTGCAAAATATTCCAGTTAATCAGTTTTCTACTTATCATGCTCGTAATTTTATGGATGACATCTCTACAGCTAAAAAATATAAAAACGTTACTTATAATAATCTTACAAGAGCTTACAAAACAATCTTTAATTTTTTTATTGAACGCGAATTGGTTTTAATTAATCCTTTCGGCAAAATAACAAAATTAAGGGAAGAGGATGCTAAAATAGTTGCATTCTCTGAAAAAGACTGGGGTGTTATGTATAAAAACTTACCTACTCATAATCCTACTTTATGGCTTATTGCTAACTTTATTTATTATACTGCAATTCGTCCGTCAGAAATAATGAGATTGAAATTTGAAGATATAGACCTAGTAAGACAGAAAATAATTTGCCAAGGGAATAAATCTAAAAATCACAAATCACAAATTGTAGAAATTCCGGACGATTTTCAGAAGTTACTTGAAAAGACTAATTGGGATTATCCAAAAGAATGGTATATTTTTTCTTTCGGCCTAAGACCTGGAGAAAATGAAACTGGTCCGAATCTTATTTTTAAACAGTGGAAAAAATTCGCTATACAATATAATATAAAGGAACGCACAATTTATAATTTAAAACATAATGCTGCCGGCAGGTTAATTGATGGTGGTTTTAATGCTAGAGATATTCAAATGCATTTCCGACATTCTAACCTAAATCAAACGGAAACTTATATGAAGAAATTCTCCAGTACGAGCTCCGAAAGATTAAAACACAATTTCCCAGAGTTTAATGAGGGCAAGAAAAGCCTGGAAATTGAGCCAAAAGTTGAGACAAAAGGGGCTAAAAAGGCTATAAATCCACTAAAAAAGGGTGCTTAAATGTTTGATATTCAACTGTGGTTTAGGCGTATTCATTCTGGCAGTCTGAAGGTCATGGGTTCGACTCCCATACGCTCCACTTAAAAGGGCTCAAAAAACACAATTCTATGCCGGTTTAAATCTTTAAACCGGCTTTTTTATTACTAACTTCTATATAATTTTCAATTAATTTTGGTATAGGATAGTTCGAAAGATCTTCGGCATTAATTTTATAATAATTTTCTAATACTTTCAACTCTTTGATCGAATCAATTTGCAGTTCAATAAAATACGCATATATAGTTTGATGAGATAACTTATGTTTGTGTTGACTGGAAATTGATTTTATAGTAAAATTATCAGTATTCAGAAAGTTTACAATAGCTTTTAAAATAGAATTGTCTGTAAAAGATAATTCGTCTCCCGTTTCAATCAAAAGGAAATCATAAAGATTTTTCCAGATATCTTGATGGATACGCTTATTAATATAAATGTAATTCTCATTTCTTTCTCTAGTAGTGATTACCAAATAATAAAAAAATCTATTTCTCTGTTTAATAATTTTAGACTTTACTGGAAACTGGGCAATACTTTTCATTTTATAAGCATAGCATTCACTTATAAACACACAATCTTCACAAAGTGGATTTTGAGGTTTGCAAACCAAAGCACCAAGTTCCATAAGAGCTTGATTAAATGTACCTGGATTCTTTTTATCAATAAGATTAAAAAGGACTGCATTTATTTCTTTTTTTCCTAAAGTAGAATCAACTGGTGTTTGGATTCCAAATATTCGTGAAATCACTCTTAATACATTGCCATCTATCACAGGATAAGGCAAATTAAAGGCAATAGAGGCAATTGCAGCAGCTGAATATAGACCTACTCCTTTTAGCTTAAGAATGTCTTCATATTTATCAGGAAATCTCCCATTATAATTATTTATTATCTGTTTTGAGGCAAAATGTAGGTTTCTTGCTCTCGAATAATACCCTAATCCTTGCCATAATTTCAAAATTTCCTCTTCATTTGCCTCTGCTAAAGATTTTATTTCAGGAAATCGGCAAATAAAATTATTATAGTATTCCAGGCCTTGTTCCACTCTGGTTTGCTGAAGCAAAACTTCCGACAACCATATAAAATATGGATTATCAGTACTTCTCCAAGGCAAAATCCTTTTATTTTCGTAGTACCAATCAACTAACTTTCTACTAAAATTTAACATTTTTTTTAAACAAATTTAGATTGAATGCATTATAAACAAAAAAAAACAAAAAAATGTGCATCATATTGAAAAATAATATTAATTTTGCAGAATTAAAAAAATGATTTACTTAACAAATTAAAATTTATTTAATATGACAAAAGCAGAAATCGTAGCAGAAATTGCTCACAAAACAGGGATTGAAAAAGTTTCTATCATGGCAGCTGTTGAAGCATTCATGGAAACAATTAAAGGCAACTTATGTAAAGGTGAAAACGTTTACTTAAGAGGATTTGGTAGTTTCATCGTAAAAAGAAGAGCTGAAAAAACAGGTAGAAACATTTCTAAAAACACAACTATTATCATACCTGCTCACAACATTCCTTCTTTTAAACCAGCTAAAACTTTTGTTATCGAAGTAAAAACAAAAGTTAAATAATTAACAAATTCTAATTATGCCAAGCGGAAAAAAAAGGAAGAGACATAAGATGTCAACTCATAAGCGAAAAAAACGCTTGAGAAAAAACAGACATAAAAAGAAATAACATTCTTTTAATTATGTTTTAAATTAATTACACAATGGTGAAAACTCATCATTGTGTAATTAGTTTTTAGTAGTAAGTAGTTTTTTATCTCTAATATTCATATAGATAGAAAGTCATTTACTAAAAATATTGCATCTTTATTTTATTTAGTATGCTTTGTTTTCTCAAAAAATATGTTTAAAGAAATAATAATATACTTACCAAATAACTAAATATAACTATACGTGAGTAAGGAACTGATAATAGATTCGAGGGCCGCAGAAGTAGAAATTGCACTACTCGAAGAAAAGCAATTAGTTGAATTACATAAAGAGAAAAACAATAACAGCCATCAGGTTGGGGACATATATTTGGGCAAAATTAAAAAAATTATGCCCGGTTTAAATGCTGCTTTCGTTGATGTAGGTTATGAAAAAGATGCATTTTTACATTATTTCGATTTAGGTCCTCAATTAAATTCCCTAATAAAATTTATAAAACAAGGTCTGGCTGGGGATCCTCAGCTTTCTATGGATAATTTTGAACTTGAACCTGATATTGAAAAATCAGGTAAGATATCAAATATATTCAAAAGCAATCAGAACATCTTAATTCAGATTGCAAAAGAGCCAATCTCTACAAAAGGTCCTCGTGTGTCTTCCGAAATATCATTTGCAGGTAGATATATTGTATTAGTGCCTTTTTCAAACAGAGTTTCTGTTTCTCAAAAAATTAAAAACGGTGACGAACGTAATCGTTTAAAAAGACTTATCCAAAGTATTCGTCCTCGAAACTTTGGTGTGATTATCAGAACTGTTGCCGAAAACAAAAATGTTGCGGAATTAGATGCAGATTTAAGAAATTTAGTTGCTAAGTGGAATACCATTCAACAGAAACTTATTACTGCTAAGGCTCCTGAAAAACTAATTAGCGAGTTAGATAGAACTTCTACTATCTTAAGAGATATTCTTAGCAAAGATTTCAACAGTATTACGGTTAATGATACCCAATTAGCCGATGAGATAAAGACCTATATCAGTACGATATATCCTGATAAAGTTGACATCGTTAAACTTCATAAAAGCAATGTTCCTATCTTTGAACATGCAGGTATCGAAAAACAAATTAAGAGTTCATTTGGCAAGATAGTAAGTATTAAAAGCGGTGTATATCTTATTATTGAACATACTGAAGCAATGCACGTTATTGATGTAAATAGCGGGCATCGTCTAAATACCGAAAAAAGTCAGGAAGCCAACGCTCTTGAAGTAAATCTTGAAGCTGCTTCAGAAATTGCTCGTCAACTAAGGCTCAGAGATATGGGTGGGATTATTGTAATTGATTTTATTGATATGCACGAAGCTATTAATAGAAGAAAATTATTTCAACGCCTACAAGAAGAGATGGCTAAAGATCTGGCTAAACACACTATTTTACCTCCAAGTAAATTCGGATTAGTACAAATTACCCGCCAACGAGTTCGTCCGGAACTTAATTATGAAGTACTCGAAAAATGTCCTGCATGCGACGGTTCAGGCAAAATAAAACCAAGCATTTTGTTTCTTGATGAGATCGAAAACAACATCAGATACCTTATCCACGAGCAAAATGAAAACAATTTATTGTTATCCACAAACCCATACATATATGCCTATCTAACTAAAGGCATATATTCCATACAATTAAAGTGGTTTTTTAAATATAAAAAATGGATTAATATTAAATCCGCTACCACATATCATTTCTTAGAATATCATTTCTTTAATAAAAATAACGAAGAAATTAAAATCTAACAAAATTTTCATTATTTAAAAAGTTAAATCTTTATTTTAACTTAAAGTATTATAAGTGTTTCAAATGCATTTAATACTTCTTGTAAAAATATTAAAAGTAATTGTACTTTTAGTCGTTTCCTAATTTAATTATTTGTTGCTTTCCCATAATGCAAAGGTACTATTAATTACTACATAAACTGATATTAATATTAATTTAGCCTCTTTCATTTTTCTCTTTCTCAATAAACTTTACGGAATATTCTTTTGCTTGAAGCCCAATAAAATTATTTTCAAAAAAACGAAATTTTTCTCTTTTCAAATAAAGCAAAGTCAAAATACTTTTTTCTTGTATTAATGGCTTTTGCATTATAACATATTCAAATAGTGTTTCTATCAGTATCGGATACCTTTCCTCTTCTAATATCTTTTGAATAATAATTTCAATCGTATCCTTTTTTTTATACAATTTTGCATTCACCACATAATCATTAGTATATTCTTTATTTATTAAACCAATATAACCATTTTCAAAATATCTAAACTTTAAATTATCATAAAATCTTATAGTAGTACGAATACTTTTTTCATTACTATATGGTTTTTGTTCTAATACATATTTAAAAAGCTCAAATTTATGTACTGGAGTTTCATATCTACTTAAATATTCAGATACTATTTTATAGATAGGCTCCTTACTACCAGTCTTCTTTACTTCAATATATTCAATATATTTTTTTGAATATATTTTAGTTGCAAGTCCATAATATTTGTTTTCAAATTTAATATATCTATTTCGTGTATTTTCAAAAAAATATTGTTTTAGAGTACTTTTTCTTGAATAATGATATTTTTTATTTAAGTATTCATAGATATCCGAAAAACTTTTAGGCTCCCTTTCTTTCTTTAAATAATTAGTGATTATTTTTGTTAAACGTATAGGAGTTTTAACATTATGAAGTATATATTCAATCGGATATGTTTTTAAACACAACCCAAATAAATTATTTTCAAAATTTACAAATATCAATTTATTATGATATCTAAGATTTGTATAGATACTCCCTATTCCAATTTCCGGCCTCAGGCAATGAATATAATCAGTTATTTCCGACAGATGTTTAGGCAGTTCTTCATTCGCTAAATATTTAGTAATTAAACTAGTAATCGTCCATGCTTCAATGTCTATACTTATTTCTTTCCATTCTGCTGCATATTCTTTTGATGCAAGACCATAATATTTGTTTATAAAAATTTTAAATTTCTCACGATTAACAGTAATACTTCTTAATACATTTTTTTTTGTTACTAAAGGACGTAATTTTATAAGGGTTTCAGTAATTTCATTAATATGCAAAGGTTCATCATTATTATTAAGAATTTCAGTTAGTAAACTAAACATTGTTATTTGTGGGTAATCTCTAAAAACACTCTTTACTGGAACATATTCTTCAGAGTATTTTTTAGAAGAAATACCAAATTTATTGCCCTCAAATCTAATAAAACAACTCTTTCTGTATTTGTTTAAAATTGCCCCAACAGTATCTTTATTAGACTCTGAATTATAGCACTGAACATATTTAAAGATTTCGTCAAAATGTATAGGATTCTCATTTCTGTCAAAATAATTATAAATAATCTTTTTTAATTTAGAAGTCCTGTCTTTATCTAACAAATTCAAATGTTTGACTAATATGAAAGCTTTAAGCTTATCATTACATTCAAAAATATCACGATTAAACCGCAAAATCTTTTTCATTGAAGATTTATATCCCTTTATAAATGAATATTTTTCTATTAAAACATTTTCAATCTCCCCCAATGATAACCAACCTTTATTATCATCAAGTATTTCGTATAGAATTTCCTTTAATTGTTCATGCTTTTCCATTATGCAAAAGTACTTAAAATTAATATATAAACTGATATTAATTTCAATTTAGGTTCTTTCATTTTTCTCTTTCTCAATAAACTCTACAGCATATTCTTTACCCTTGATCCCAATATATTTATTTTTAAAATATACAAGTCTTTCATTTTCTAACCTTAAAATATGTTTAATAGATGCTGTTTCAACCGAAGGTATTTGTTGTAAAACATAAGCAACTATTGTTTTGCTAAGTACCGGACACTGTTCTTGTTGTAAAAAAGCATAAATTATATTAATAATTGTCTTTTTATTCTTTATATATAGTCTCACCTCCTTATAATCTTTTGAATATTCTTTGTTTATTATCCCAATATAGTCATTTTTAAAATATTTGAACATCTTATATTCATAATATTTTAAAGTAGTATATACACTGTGTCTATTGCTATTCGGCTTATATTGTAGCACATAATTATTAATTTCAGATTTATGAATAGGAGTATCTTCATTAGATAAATAATCATAAGCTAATTGATGGATTGATTCTTTTTTAAAATCTTCCTTTTTTTCAACAAATTCATTTGAATATTTTTTAGTAGCAATTCCATATAATTTATTTTCAAACCTAGTTATAGTCTCTGATTTGTTTAAAAATTTATATTTAATTTCTATTTTATTTGTATATTGAAAACTTATATTTACATATTCGCAAATTTCCGGATAACTTTTAGGCTGATCTTCATTATTTAAATAATCGATGATTGCCATCGTGATTTGTTTTCTATTTCGAGGATTATAAGATATATAATCAGATGAATATGTTTTAGGAGCAAGTCCATAAAAATTATTCTCAAAAACAATGATCGTTGAATTATTTTTATTTCTAAGAGATTGCAAAACACTATATTTTAATATTTTCGGTCTTACGTTAAGTACATAATCAGTTATTTCTGACAAGTGTTTTGGTAGTTGCTCATTAGTTAGATATTCAGTGGTTAATTCAAGTATTGACTTTTCTTTAATCGCTTTATCAATTTCCACCCATTTTCCTGAATATTCTTTAGTCGCCAGTCCAAAATATGCATTCTTAAAATATTTTAATTTCGCCTTATTCTTCCATAAATTTATTAATACTCTTTCTCTTTTAAATTCAGGTTGTAATAAAAGAACATTTTCAATAATTTTATTAGCTTGCACCGGTTCTTCTTCATTCACTAATAATTCAGATATTAACCGAAAAATAAACCTGTTTCTATGAGTTTTTATGATTTTAATTGCTTTTTTTTGTTTTGTAACATATTCTTCTTTATATGTTTTTGATAAAATACCAAATTTATTGTTTTCAAAATAAATAAAATCTTTATTTTTATAATTACCTAAAGTTGATATAATACTTTTTTTTAAAGTATTTAATTTATACTGTTTAACATATTCTGTAATTTCATTAATATCTTTAGGATTCTCATTTTTATCTAAAAAATCATAAATAAGCTTTCTCATTGTCATGCATTTGATAACATCATCCTGGCTTGCTGACTTAACTAATTTAAAAGTATTATCCTTATTGTTATTTATAAAAACATCACAATGAAATTTTAAAACAAAATTCATTGAAGTTTTATATTTTTTTAATGACGAATATTTTTCTTTAATAATTTCTATAATATCATGCTTTGTAAGCCATCCATTATTTCCATCAAGAATCTCGATTAGAATTTCTTTTATTAATTGTTGATCTACCATTATGCAAAAGTACTTTAAATTTTGATTAAAACTCAATTTAAAATTAAGATTATCAACTTATTTTATTTTCATGAAAAAGTTTATTTATTATGAATAATTCATCCCTTTATTATGTAACTATCTCATCTAGCTAGTATCATTTACAAATAAGTCTGTATAACTCTCACCCTAGCCTGTATCATTTACATATAAGTGTGTATAACTCTCACCCTAGCCTGTATCATTTACCTATTATCGTGTATCATTTACATATAAGTGTGTATAACTCTCCCCTAGCCTGTATCATTTACAAATTAGACTGTATAACTCTCCCCTAGGCTGTATTATTTACAAATAATCGTGTATCATTTACATATTTTTGTGTATCATTTACATATTTTCGTGTATTATTTACAATTTTTCGTGTATTATTTACAATTTAAGAGGTATTATTTAAAGATAAGCGTGTATCATTTACAGGTCAAGGTGCATACATCCCATATTAAGTTTAACAAAAATAAAACACTCATGTATTAATATTATTTATACTTTTACACCTTTAATATTTATACAAATCAAATTATGATTAACAAGAATTTATTTCTCCTTTTGGTGTTGATTTCATTTGCTTTTACTACTAAAGCACAGCAGAAACACTTCATTTCAGATGCCGCTTATCTTAAACATACCCTTATTCAGTTCGAAAAACAAAAGAAGCTAGCTTCCGCTCGAGCTATCCCCTTGTTTGATGTCTTCAAACAAAATTTATCTTTAGAAGAAAAGGAAGCTTTGACTTTTCTTTACGCCTATATGCCCCTCAACGACATGGCCGAACATGATGGATCATATTTTTTAGCTCAGGTTAGAGCTTCATTTGCTGCAAGAGATTATTTTCCTTACGGGAAAACGATTCCTGAAGACATTTTTAGGCATTTTGTCCTTCCTTATCGGATAAATAATGAAAACATGGACACTGCTCGTCTGGTTTTCTACAAAGAATTAAAAGAAAGACTCAAAGGTTTGTCAATGAAACAAGCTGCTTTGGAAGTAAATCACTGGTGTCACGAGCGCGTTGCCTATCAAGGTTGCGACAGTAGGACGAGTGCTCCGCTTAGCACCATTAAAAATGCCCTCGGAAGGTGTGGCGAAGAGTCCACTTTCACGGTAACTGCCATGAGAGCAGCAGGTATACCGGCACGTCAGTGCTATACTCCGCGTTGGGCTCATTGTGATGATAACCATGCCTGGGTTGAAGTGTGGATTGATGGTCAGTGGCATTTCTTAGGAGCTTGCGAACCCGATGCCAATCTTGATTTAGGTTGGTTTGCAGGTCCTTCAAAGAGAGCTATGATGGTCAATACTACCGTTTACGGTTATTACAAAGGCAAAGAAGAAGTTCTTCGCAGCGATGATA
>JBAXLO010000157.1:0-11093 GCA_037134755.1 Bacteroidota bacterium
CCTTTGCCTTCATTCATAATTCATAATTCATAATTCATAATTTCATTTGTAAAGGTTGTAAAATACACTACTTTTGCAAAAAATTAGTAAATGAAAGTTAATATTAATTCCGAAATAGGCGAATTACAAGGCGTAATTATTCATCATCCGGGTAGTGAAATCGAAAACATGACCCCTCAGAATGCTGAAAGAGCTTTGTATAGCGATATTTTAAACTTAACAGTAGCTACCAAAGAATATTGTGAATTTGAAGGCGTACTAAGGAAATATACTACCGTACACGAAGTAAAAGATTTACTTATAGAAGCCATACAAAGCGAAAACGTTAAAAGAGAATTAGCTTATAAAGTGTGTTCTAACGAAAAAGCAGAACATGTTTTAACCGATTTATTAGAATTAAATAATACTGATTTCGCCACTGCCATGATTGAAGGTGTGGAGATGAAGAAAGATAATTTAACTAATTTTTTAAGTCAGGAAAGATATTCATTACGCTCGTTGCACAACTTCTTTTTTATGCGCGATGCTTCCGTTTCCATGTACAACAAGGTACTTATTAGCAAAATGGCTAACACCGTACGTGCCCGAGAAGCAATTATTATGGAAACTATCTTCGACCATAGCCATACCGTAAGTGCTAAGACTATTAATCCTCTTAATTATAAAGATTACGACCCCGAATTAACCATCGAAGGAGGTGATGTTTTAATAGCTCGCGAAGATGTGATATTGGTTGGATTAGGAAGCCGTTCGAATACCAAAGCTGTTGATTTTTTAATCGAAAGATTCAAAGAAAACAAAACTACGATGAATATTGTAGTTCAGGAACTACCCTACAAACCCGAGTCTTTTATACATTTAGATATGGTGTTTACGTTTCTGGATGTTGATAAATGTATGATTTACGAGCCACTTATTGCGCGCCATAGCAAATATCAAACAGTGCATATTCAGATTGATAATGGTAAGGTTAAATTTATTCGTTACCGCAATAACTTTATGGAAGCTTTGGCAACACTTAATTTTAATTTAAAACCAATTACCTGCGGCTTGTCTGATGACTTATGGATACAACAAAGAGAACAATGGCATAGTGCCGCTAATTTCTTTGCTCTAGGACCCGGCAAAGTGATGGGATACGCCCGCAATAGTTACACAATTGAAGAGCTTAACAAAAATGGATTTGAAGTTATTAAAGCCAGAGATATTGCCAAAGGTCGCAAAGACATGAAAGATTACAAAAGCTTTGTAGTTACCCTCGATGGCTCCGAACTACCAAGAGGTGGCGGCGGTGCAAGATGTATGACTATGCCTGTATTGAGGGATACGATTAATTGGTAAAATTTAATTACGAATTACGAATTACGAATTACGAAAATAATTCACAATTCATAATTAATAATTTTAAAGTTGAAGTGTTATTTTCATGTGGCCACCAAGTCCTTGTTGAATTATTCTCATAAGTGTTGAAAGTCTAATATCACTTGCATTATTTTCTATTCGTGAGATATATGATTTTTTAGTTCCGCATCTTTCGGCTAATTCTTCTTGTGTTATACCAAGTTTCATTCTAGCTTCCTCTATTAAAACTCCAAGTTTAAAAGCTTCAAATTCCTGCTCCCATTGTTCTCTTTTCTCTTCTCCTTGTTTGCCATATTTCTTGTCAAGGATCTCTTCTAAAGTAGTAATGTTTTTGTTATTTATTTTTTTCATTATAGTATTCCTCCATTATTTTAATTGCACGTTCTAATTCATTTTTTGGTGTTTTCTGTGTCTTTTTATGAAAAGCATTTCCAAGAACAACCAAATTATCTTTATCAAAGAAAGAAAATATTCTATAAATATTACCCTCTGATTCTACCCTTATTTCATAAAGACCCTTAGTCCCTTTTAAGTGTTTAAAATACTTCAAAGGCAAATGCCTAAGTACTCTTAATAAGTTTAAGGTCCATTCTATCTTAGTTTGAACCTTATCAGGTTGTCTTTCATAAAAATCAAGGAAATAATTTTTATAAGCAATTACTTGTCTAACAATTTCCATTCGGCAAAGTTAACTATTCGGATAACATTTACCTAATTTTTATATTTATTTATGAATTATGAATTATTTTAAAACCATATTCTAAAAACATATTTTAAATTAAGGGATGCTACCTATGGTAATTTGAAAATCATCAACAAAGGCAGAGCCTTCGCCATTGTACCAGATATATATTAATAGTTCTTTGCCAACTAATTTGTCATTTGCTTCAAAAGTTAATTTAACTTGCTCCCATCCATTTTTAACTTGACAAATGGTATTACTTGTGATATAAAATTCATTTGCATCCTCCAAGGTAGCAACTAATAAGCAATTCTTATCAGTAGATTTCTTCCAAAGTGTAACTTCATAATTGTTTCCTGATTTAACCTCATTAATCTTAACTTTACTGCCCCAAGGATGCGCTTTATCCAGTAATTGTGAATACTTACCTGAGAATGCAGTTGAACTATTTCTAATATTATTATCATTACTGAATTTATATTTAGAGTTGGTTTCAAAACAATTACTATCAGATGCAACAGTTTCCATATCACATTTTATCGTCTCATAAAGATAGAAGTTAATTAACGTGTTTTTATTAATAGTAAGCTTGTAAACAACATCATATTTTGATTTAAACACTTCATTTATTTCAATAGTTTTATCACCATTACTGTTGAAAAAATTAAATTTATTTTTAATCTCTTTATTAAAATCTTCTTCATTGGCATCCGTAGCATCTAAAGCTCCATACACATATAAACAATCGTATTTCTTAAGTATTTCCATCAAACTAGAACTCATATTCCATTTATAATATTTGTTATCCCATGGAATATAAAAATAAGTGTTAGGATATAATTTATTCAATCTTTCATAATAAATATCTCTATATTTACCTGTCCATATTGCTGCAAAATACAATGAATAATCTATAGCAGATGCACCAAAATAATTAGGGATAACTATCATTGGTTTACCGGCAATATTTTCTTTTATAAAGCTATAAGTACTCATTCGGGAGGCAGTATGTTCTTTGTTTTTATTATTATGAAGATTTAAACCAATCAAACCAAATCCAATTATAAATAGTATTGAAACTATTTTTATTATCTTTAGATTTAAAGATTTCAAATAAGATATATATACTATCCCCAACTCATAAAGAATATAAGTTGTAAGCATCATCGAAGGGATTAAATACCTATAAGCAAAATGTTTGGAAGTTAACACAATCTGAATCGTAAATACAACAAATATAGTTAGTAAAAGAATATAATTCTTAACTCTTTTCTTTTTAATTAAAGTTAGAACTAAAACAGTTATAAGTAATAATAGATATGTTATTGAAAAGAATATTTTATTGATCATTATGCTTTTAAGATTAATAAAAAACATATTAACATCAATAATCTTAGACTCTCCTTTTCCGTATTGACCTGTATGCAATGCTATTCCCTTTAACCAATCGTAAAACCTATGGTATTGCATAACTACCGGGAATGCAATTAACATAGCTAATACTCCTGTTAAAATCAGGTAATAAATCCGATATTTATTATTAGAAAAAAGTATTAATGGGATAAATAAAAGAGGTAAGAATGTTAATTTTGTTGCTATTCCAAGTGCTGCTATTATGGCAAAATATACTACAGCTTTATATTCACTAATTAATTCTTTACTAAGAATTACAAGTAATATGGTGTACCATATCATTACTATTATTAAAAAGTTTTCGGCACATATATAAGCACTTGAGTTAAGGAATTCAATTGAAGTAAATGGGACTAACTGTAATAAAATTGATAAGTAAAAGTTGCCGGTATATTTATAAACTATAAGTCCTAAAAATAATATGGATAAAAGAGTAGTAATTAGCAATGAGATTCTGACTGCAAAAATATATTTCTCTGAATGCAATAAAAAATCATCCGTTAAAGTAATACTATGGTTAGTTAATAAGTGTGTTGCTTTTACCACAACAGCACTTAATAAATACAAACTAGTGGCAGGATTCTCAATACTCAATATCTCATATTGTCCATTTGCCAGATTTACCGAACTGATAACATGTGTATATTCAGGATCAACAGTTCCTATTGAAGCCAGATTTATTTCTTTAATATTATAACATAGAGTAAAAAGCAATAAAATCGGAATAATAAAGAGTAAACCTTTAGTTGAGAAAAGTTTTTGTTTCATTTTAAAATATTAGTATTTATTTAATAATCTATTAAAATTTAGTATTAATTAAAGATGTAAAATTACATTTTAATTTAATACGTAGATAGTTTTCAATAAAAATAATGTGTATTTATTGTGTCGACGGAAATGACACGACAAATACATGTGTATTTAACTACAGGAAGCTATTAATCATGAATATAATAGTTAAAAATGGAAGCAATTACTAGGCAATTGGAATCGCCAATTATTAAGTAACAATACAAAAAAACCTTCATCAAACTAATGATGAAGGTTTTTATTTATAAGAATCAAATTGTATTAAAATTTATATTTTAAAGCAACAGAAATACCTAAAGAAGAATTGTGATAGGTAAAAGTTGTATTAGGATAATTACCCATCCAGTAATAAGGGAAGGCTTGGGTGGTAAACGGATGTATATTATCTTCCGAAAGTATAGAATTATTGTTAACTATATCCTTTATACCATAACAATAATTAATTAATACCGGCAACGAAAACTTAGAGTTGATTTTATATTCAATACCTGCTTTAAACATAAATCCATAATCAAGTCTATAAAAAGGTATCTCATTATTCAGAAAATAATAGTCTTTAGAATAATTATTAGATGTCGAACCAAAAGTATTAGTAGTTCCGCTAGCATTTTCATAATTCATATAGTTATTAAAATTATATCCCATCGAAATGTTATAATTAAGCAGATATGCAATATAAATACCTGCTCCGGTAGTAAAGGTTAAACTTTTCTTAAGTTTAAAATTATAATGAAACAAAATGGGCATTTGTAGATAATTTAGTTTGATATTATAAAAATAAATCGCAGAAATTGAATCAGAACTATTCCATGTATAATCTTTGTAATTTTGTCCTTTCTGAGCGTATTCAATTCCTAAACTAATTCCCATATTATTATTAAAGAAATAATAGGTATTTAGACCGGCATTAAATTTAATTGTTGGTTTTTTTAGCATCTTTATTTCAGATGCGGCGTTTAAATAGTCATCATAATCATATTCGTTCCCCATCGAGAAATATGGAGATGCGACAGCCTCAATACTCCAGCCTTTTTGCGAATAAACTATTTTGTTTGGTATAAATGTTAAGACTAAAAATATTATTGTTAAAAGATTTATTTTTTTCATGACATTGTAAATTTGATAATAATTGCAAATATACAAAAAATAAACTAATGATATATCGAAATAAATCAATATTGTTCCAAAATAAAAAAACCTTCATCAAATTCATGATGAAGGTTCCCATTATTTATTTATTAATTATTCGGATAATTAACTTAGTTTCCCACACAACATACAATATTATAGGTATCAGTAGCAATTACAAGTTCTTCGTTAGTAGTAACCACCATCACTTTAACTTTAGATTCGTCTTTGCTAATCACAGCATCAACACCTCTAAGTCCTTTATTCTTCTTATGATCGAACTGAATCCCCATATATTCCATATCCTTACAAACACCTTCACGAAGTTCACATGCATTTTCACCAATACCACCGGTAAATATTACCAAATCAACACCACCCATTGCAGCAGCATAAGAACCGATATATTTTTTTACACGATAATCGAACATCTGTAAAGCTATCTTAGCTCTTTCGTTACCTCCTTCAGCAGCTTTTTCAATGTCACGCATATCAGATGACACTCCCGAAACACCAAGCATACCACTGCGTTTGTTAAAAAGATCGTTGGTAGCCTTCATGCTCAAATCTTCCTTTTCAGCAAGGAACAATGTAATACCAAGATCTACATCACCGCAACGAGTACCCATTAATAAACCTTCAACAGGTGTAAATCCCATTGAAGTATCAACAGAATTACCCTTTTTAATAGCAGCAACAGAAGCTCCATTACCTAAATGACAAGTGATAATATTAATTTTCTCGAAGTTTAATCCTAAGATATCACATGCTTTTTGAGCAACAAACTTATGACTTGTTCCGTGGAATCCATAACGTCTAACGCGATATTTTTCGTAATATTCGTAAGGGATGCCATACAAATAAGCAAAAGGTTCCATAGTTTGATGAAATGAAGTGTCAAATACTGCCACCTGAGGAACATTTGGCAATATGGCTTCAATACATAAAATACCTCTTAGATTGGCAGGATTATGTAAAGGAGCAAGTTCAAACAATCTTTCGATATCTTTTTTTACAAACTCATCTACTTTTACACTGCCTTTAAAGTTTTCGCCACCATGAGCTACTCTATGTCCAACAGCATATATTTCTTTTTCGTCTTTTATTACACCATGAACAGGGTCTTTAAGTGTCAATAAAATTAAATTAATCCCTGTCTGATGATCAGGAATGTTTTTTACGAGTTTAAACTTATCTTTGTTCTTAGGTTGGTGAGTAAGTTCGGCATTTTCCATGCCAATTCTTTCAAGTAAACCCTTCGCTAATAAATCTGCATTGTGCGACATGTCGATCAATTGATATTTAATTGAAGAACTGCCGCAATTTAAAACGAGTATTTTCATTATATTATGAAATTAAAAAGGATTAAAAATTATTCGACAAAAGTATTAAAAATGTTTGAATTTAAAGGTAGAAAAGCAAAGAAAAATTTAAGATATTTTAAGACAATGCAAATTGTTAGGATATAAACAATCTAACAAAGCATTTACGAAATCTTTTTAATAAAAAAGACGGACATCTTACGATATCCGTCTTTTTAAACAATAATAATAGTAAAACCTATTTCTTGAAGCTATTTAGCAGGTACAGCTTTCTTTTGTTCAGCATCTGTACATGTTTTCTTAGCTTTGATTTCTCTTTTTGTAATATCAGTTTCAAAACCTAATTTCTCAATAGCATTATTAATCTTTAAACGATCAGTTGTGTTCGAATCAAAAGTAAAAGTAACAATCTTTGTGTTAATATCAGCTGATACGGTCTTAACTCCTATAGTTTTTATAATTTCTTTTTCGATAAGAGCCTTTGCTTTTACATCATTAAAATACACTTTTAATTTAAATTCTGATATGCCTTTCTTTTGATTTTGAGCGAAACTAAATGCAAACATCCCTATCATAAAGATAAAAAAGAATATTACCGAAACTATGCTTTTATTGTTTTTCATATTGATTAATTTTAAGTTACAAAGATACACAAAAAGTAACAACTCGTGTAATAATAATACTTATTAAATGTTAATTTTTGTTAGAGTTACACTATCCTTTCTGTTGATCCATGTAAAGTTTCAATAATCTGGCAACATATTTACCAAATACATCAAACTCTATGTTAATAGTAGTTCCTTCTTTAAAATTATGGAAATTAGTTACCTGATAAGTAAATGGAATAATAGCAACTGAAAACAATCCCGGCTTTGAATCTACAACTGTTAAACTAACACCATTAACAGATATAGAGCCCTTTTCAACAGTAATATTATTCTTACTTACATCATATTGGAATGTATATTTCCAACTGCCATCCATCTCTTCAACCTTGCAACAAACTGCTGTTTGATCAACATGACCCTGCACAATATGACCATCAAATCTGCCATCCATCTTCATCGAACGTTCCAGATTAACCTCGTAACCGGGAGTCCAGGTGCCTAGATTCGTTTTATCGAGTGTTTCCTGAATTGCAGTAACTACATATTGATTCTTTTCGTAATCAACTTTAACTACTGTCAGGCAAACACCATCATGGCTCATGCTTTGATCAATTTTTAACTCCTGTGCAACCGGAGTTTCTATAGTAATATTAAAATTACTTTTGTCTTTTTCGATATTTACTACTTTTCCAGTAGCTTCAACTATTCCTGTAAACATGTTATTTAATTATGAATTATAAATTATGAATTTTTTCTCTTTTAATTTATTTTAATTTTGAATTTTAATTTATATTGAATTATTAAATATAAATATATGAACTTTAATTGTATTCATTCATTCCCGCACGTGCGGGACATAATTACTTTACCTACTTAAGTAAAGTAACGCTTCCGTGTAATTGACGAGGTGTAATCCCTTTCAGTCTTATTTCATAAACATCACACACATAAAAGTAAACGCCATCTGAACAAAGTTCCTTAGTTTGCATATCTTTACCATCCCAATTAATATTAGGATCAGATGTTTTAAAGACTAAAGTTCCCCATCGGTTATATATTTTAATATCTATTTTCTCAACAGATTTATATGGGAAAGGAACAAACTTATCATTCTTTCCATCACCATTTGGTGTAAATATATTTGGCAACACATAAGAAGCACAACTATCAATATCAACACAAACAACATTACTCATTAAACCAACATTATTATTAGAATCAATAGCATTGATAACATAACAACCGGCTACTGAAGGAAGATCAGTATGTTTAAATTGGGTTATACTTCTATCATTAATAGTTTTTATAATACTAAAATCACCACTTACAAAAGGTTTGTACCAGATATTATATTTAGCAATATCTTCGGAACAAGAATCAATATTATTCCATGTTAAATCATTTTCGGAAAGCTGACATATAGTCTGAACACTTAAAACCGGAGGACAAGGAGCAACTTTATCAATAGGTGCAGCGCAAGCCTGCTGCGAAAGATTAATAATTGGATTGGTAATATTATCTATACTATAAGCC
Source organism: Bacteroidota bacterium (assembly GCA_037134755.1). Taxonomy (GTDB): domain Bacteria; phylum Bacteroidota; class Bacteroidia; order Bacteroidales; family JACABE01; genus JBAXLO01. The sequence continues at coordinate 8,859 of JBAXLO010000157.1, forward strand.
CCAATACTTTTGACATAATAACAATATTGAACACCATTAGTAAGTCCTTTATCATTATAAGTAGTAGTATTTGAAGTCCCGACAGAATCAAAAATATTCGTTATAAGATTCTTTCTGTAAATAATATAATATTGATTATCCCAAGGCACATTAAAATTATAATTCAATATCATCTTTTTATCAGTAGGAGTAAGACTTAGGTAAACTGAAGAGGCAATATGCGTACTGCCAATAAGAAATCTATTTGGAAGATCATTATAAAAATCAATACGGTAGCTATAAGGATTACCGGTTGTATTTAAATTTACATCATGATAAATAGTATCATTAATAGAATTTAAAGAATCTATCAGAACAAGATTATTAGCAAAGAAATCATTGGAACGATAAATAAGATATTTATAAGGACCGGGGGTTTGAGCAGTATCAATAATAGTTGCCTTTGACCATATTATAGTATCTGATCCATTAGTTAAATCTGTATTTGTAATACTAACATTGGTAATAATTGGAACATCCCTAATCAAAACAGCACAAGTTTCAAGAGAGGCATAACTTTCGGCACCATCAGGATAATATGCTATAACAATATAACAATAATCAATACCTTGAATCAATCCTTGACCATTATTGTTATCAATAAAAGTAGTATCATTAACATCATGAATTGTTGCAATCTGAACATATCCGGTATAAGCAGGAACTCCCGTTTCGCAATAAGCATGATGATAACCATAATATCCATCTCTTCGATACATCTTATAACCAATAGCATTAGTACATATACTCCTATCCCATTTTAATGAAATAGTATTGCCAACAGCATTAGCAGTAAAATTCTGAGGAGCCGGTCCGTTTACAGTAATAGTAGTACTTGCAAATGAAACCAGATGTATTGTAGCACCATTATCTGCTACTTTAAATGACAGTTGATAAGGTTGCTTACGAACATGAATACATTTAGTTGCCCAATAAAATGCTTCAGTAACCTGAGGGGTTCCGGAAGCCGGATAAAATTGTGCAGGACTTGTAGCCAAATTTAAAGGACCTCCCGTACAACTTAAAGTTACCTGAAGTCCATCAGGACTATAAGCGTGAACATTAAACTGAAGAGTGTCGCCAGCAGTAACACAAGTGTCAGGAATTGGATCAATTTTAGGTGGATGATTATTACATGTCGCTATAATTATCTGCATATCTCTTGTAATATACCCAATCCTTACACCATTTCGCCATTCTTCAATAAGAATAGCAATGTTATACTCTCCCTGCATCACAGGACTATCCCAATAAAAATCACCGGTAACGGGATTTATAGCAATAGTATGATTTGTTAAAGGTAAGGTATATCCTGCAATATTTAGCCCTCCTGCGCCTCTACAAGTTACTAGCCTGTACGATAAACTATCGCCATCAGGATCATAAGCACCAGGATTATGATAAAATGGGACACCAACACAACCTTCGTCAATAGGGGGATTTAGTAAAACGGGAGAACTATTTTTAGGATTAATAAAAGGACTAATTATTAGTTCGGTCTCCACAAACATAGGGATATTAACAGAATTAGGAATATTGAGTATGCCATAATTACGGTTAGGGTCTTCCATTGTGATTTTATAAGTACCATCACCGGGAAAAGTGTGAGTAGTAACATATTCGTTGCGACTTATATCATTGGGTAGGTAAAGTTTATTAGTTCTGTCAACAAGTGAGGATGTACCGTCACCCCAAACTAAAGTCATTTGCGGACGATCAGCAGGGCTAGGGGTATAAGTGTAGGTTATTAGCGTAATTTCGTAAAGAAAAGTATTGGTATTAAGACAACGGTAAGTAATCTCGGCTGCTCTTTCGTGAGTAGCGAAGGTGCTTATCGAAAGCATAAAGAGTAATAATATGAGTACGTATTTTTTCAAGCTTTTATGTTGTCTATAATCATTAACTATAAAAAGACAAAATTAGTATTAATTATCTGTTTTATGAATTAAATTTTGTTAATTCGGTGTAAAAAGAATTAAAGCTATTTTTAGAGGTGATTTGGAGGTGTTTTATGAAATAGTATATTTATCAATACGATTAATGTATTCAATTGTATAATTACATAATTTCCCACGCCAAGTCCCTTTAACATAACGAACAGTCCTTATAACATAGCGAACAGTCCTTATAACATAGCGACAAATGCTTTTAACATAACGAACAGTCCTTTTAACATAGCGACAAATGCTTTTAACA
>JBAXLO010000158.1:0-11069 GCA_037134755.1 Bacteroidota bacterium
TCCCTAACATTGAAGACGTCGTCCCTAACATTGAAGACGTCGTCCCTAACATTGAGGACGTCGTCCCTAACATTGAGGACTGGCTTTCTAAGACGTGGGGCAGAGCCTTTTTGATGTCGGATAAACTCTTTATCATATAAGATAAACAATGTGTTAAGTTGTTTTTAAGCTTATATTCAAGAGATATTAAGTTAAAAAAATAAAACTCAAAGGCATTACTAAGCAAAATTCTTTCACCAAAATATTCATTAGAATACTTTTTGATTGAAATTGAATTTATGCCTTGAATTGTCATTTTACTTTGTGTTTAAATAAGATTGTAAAAGTAGTATATTTTAAAAGGTTTGTAAATGTAACAATCGTGCAAAAACATGTAATAAACGTGCAAATTTAATGTGCTTATTATCTTTGAATTAGCTTTTGTTAGTTTTAAAAATAGAATTGTATATTGTTAATTGATATTGTTTTAATGTTTTTTTGAAAAATATATCCTCAGGAATTTTGAAATTTATTATTTAATAAAACAAGCATCAATTACAATATTAGTAGTATTTTTGTATAAGAAATAGAAAGAAAATGAGCATAAATTTAAAAACAAAAAGATATGAACCAAAAAATATATTTTATGAATAGTAAAAGTTGCAGAGAGATAGTGAAGATTATAGTGAAGAAACAAAAATTAAAATACAATTCATTTACAAAAGATGGAATTGATTTTAAAAATAAACTTAGTGATATAGAGTTTAATAATTTTGATGTAGCTCTAAAACTAATGGGGATGTCGTTATATATTACAGAAGAAGTAATTAAGGCTTTAAAATTACATGATTTTATTTATGATATGTTTGGAATTGGAAAAGTAAAACCTGAAGAAGGTTATACCAAATATTTAGGGGATAAGATGAAATGTGGTTATAAGAATATGGAAAAGAGCTATTCGAAAGATATGCATTCTTCTATACATAAATTAATTACTGAAATAAGAGTTGAAATAGCAATTGAACTTATAAAAGCAGGGGAACTTAGGCTAAATGAAATAGCTATTTACCTGCAATATTATGACTATTCACATTTTTCGCGTCAGCTTGCTAAAGAAACCGGTCACAGTCCGAGCTACTTTAAAACAAGAAAAAAATAAGAATTTTAATCCTCTTCATCTTCTTCGTCATTATTGTTATTTTCGTTAAACAATTCATTAAGAAGTGACTTAAAAGTAAGATCATCATTAAGTTCGAAATATGCCTGTGAGAGATGTTCGATAATATCACCTGCTAACATGGTTTCCAAAGAGCGAGGTCCCAAACAATGCTCTCCAGCCAAACCATGAAGAAATACACCCAACAAAGCTGCATCTTTGGGCTCATAGCCTTGAGCAAGTAAACCGGTGATTACACCTGTAAGTACGTCACCACTACCCGCAGTAGCCATACCCTGTGTGCCAGAACTGTTGAAATAACAATCGCCTTGGGGTGTAGTAATTGCAGTTTGAGCTCCCTTTAATACTATATATATATTGTATTTAACCGACATCTCTCTTTGAAGTGTATTTCTTTCGAAATCATTAGTACTTATGCCAAAAAGCCTTTCAAATTCTTTTTTGTGAGGTGTTAAAATAGAGTTAGCAGGCACTTTATATAAGATGTCATTATTTAATGATAGTATGTTTAAAGCATCAGCATCAATAACTAAAGGTTTGTGGATATTAAGCAATAAATTTCTAAATGCTTCTTGTGTAGAAGCATCAGTGCCAATGCCGGGACCAATTCCGATAGTATCATATTTGAATAAGTTTTTTATAGAAGTTATTTTGTTTTGATCTTCATCAAGATCCACCATAGCTTCAGGAATAGATATTTGCATAATTAAATTGCCCGAAGCAGGACAATGAACGGTAAGCATACCTGCACCCGTACGCAAACATGCTTTTGCTGAGAGTACTGCTGCCCCCATCTTTCCCAAACTTCCGCAAATAAGCAAGGCATGACCAAAAGTGCCTTTATTAACAAACATCTCTTTCCTAGGTCGATAGATCTCTTTGACGTCATCTATTATACTAAAATGATTCTTAGTTTCAGTCTCTTCAATAAAGTCGTCATTCAAACCTATTCCCAGCATCCTGAATTTGCCTACATATTTAAAATTTTGTTCGAACATAAACGCAAGCTTCGGAAATTGAAACGATAAGGTATAAGTAGCATTTATAATTGCATTGGCAGCATCAACCGGAGTATCACAATATAAACCCGAAGGTATATCAACCGAAATCACAGGATATTCGAGCTTATTGATATAATTAATAACATCAGCTGTTAAACCTTCAACCGGTTTTGATATTCCTGTACCAAAGATTGCATCAATAATAACAATATCATAATGAAATTCTTTTAAATCGCGAACAGTATCTATTTGATTGATTCTAACATCTAATTCGTCAGTTAATCTGTCGAGATTGATTTTGTAATCTTTAGTTGGTTTCGAAGATGTTTTTACTAAATGAACATATACATCGTATTCTTTTTCACACAACATACGTGCAATTGCCAAACCATCTCCACCATTATTCCCCTGACCACAATAAATCTCAAAATGCTCAGTATCTTTATAGTTATCAAGTATCCATTCAACACAAGCATCAGCAGCCCTCTCCATCAAATCAATTGATCTGATAGGATTGTGTTTAATAGTGTAAGCATCAGCTTCGCGAATTAAATTAACAGGTAGTATTTTCATAGATTTAAATTATTATGTGTGTGAAATATTATTACTAAATTTAGGTATATCATTATTTTTATCATTATTTTCTTCAATTTTATTATCTGATTCCGGTTTTATATCAAGATAATAATCATCAACCAAACCATCATTATTAGTGTCTTCTTCATCTTCATCCCAATGATAAACAGGACGCTGTGGCCCCTCATTTCTAAATATAATTGCATAAATAATCCCTGATATTAACCCCATCATGTGAGCTTCCCAAGAGATGTCCTTGTCGGGATAAAAGTTAGGAAATGCGCCCCAAATGATACTTCCATAAAGAAAAAGTATGAACAAGGATAAAGCCATCAATCTGTTATGACGCCTGATGATACCGCTTAATAATAAGAAAGATGTAAAGCCGTAAACCAATCCGCTTGCACCTATATGATAGGCTTCGCGTGCCATTATCCATACTAATATATTAGTTGTAAAATATATTAATAAGAATATCTTTAAACCGATATCTTTGTAGAAATAAAATAAAGCAGTACTTAATATTAATAATGGGATTGTATTAGCGTATAAATGAGCCCAGTTAGAATGTAATAATGGCGAAAACAAGATGCCCCACAAACCAAAAAGTTTGCGAGGATAGATACCAAATGAAGCAAAGTCAGTTTTCGTTACTTCTTCTACAAGTTTTATCAACCATAAGATAACTACAAGTATAACGGGTATAAACAAGCTGTAATATAGTCTTTTTTTCTCTGTTAGCATGCGTGCAAATTATATGGCAAATATAGGTATTAATTAGTTGTGTTTAACAAAAATTATGAACAATATAAATTAATTACGTAATAACTACATAATACATTCGTTTATTATCACTAATTTTGACCTCTGAAAAATAATATTAAAACTAATAAGAAACATGACAAGATTAACTAGAAGAATTTTATTTGTATTTATTCTATTATCAGTATGTTTAACACAAATACATGCTCAAGAATATGATCCAAAAACAACTGATCAAAAGTTTAATTATGCATTACAATTAATACGTTTTGCTTATTTAGAAAAGGTAAATGAGCCTAAAATTGTAGATAAAGCAATTGTTGAGATGCTAAAAGAGCTGGATCCTCACTCTATTTATATTTCTAAAGAAGAACTTACAAAAATGAATGAGCCTCTGGAAGGTAAATTTGATGGTATAGGAGTTCAATTTCAGATAGTAAAAGATACTATTGTAGTAGTAGATGTTGTAACCGGTGGGCCATCCGAAAAGCTTGGAATTATGGCCGGTGATAAGATGGTAACTATTGATGGCAAGGGCTGTACAGGTGATACTATAAATAATTCTTATGTTCTTAAAAATCTAAGAGGTAAGAAGGGAACTATTGTTAAAGTGGGTATTGTACGCAAGAGTCGCAAAGGGGTTATGGAGTTCAATATTACCCGTGATGTGATTCCTTTGACGAGTATTGATGCTATCTTTATGGCTGCAAAAGAGGTTGGATATATAAGACTTGATCGTTTTTCACGTACTTCTATGGACGAATTCCGTAAAGCACTTGCTGATTTAAAAGCACAAGGGATGAAAAGCTTAATTCTTGATTTAAGAGAGAATTCAGGAGGTTATTTGGATGTTGCTATTGATTTAGCTGATGAGTTTCTGGATAATGATAAGATGGTAGTTTACACAGAAGGTGTTTCCAGCCCTCGACAAGAATATAAATCAACTGACAAGGGTGGTTTTGAGAGAGGTAAATTAGTTGTAATGATTGATGAAGGTTCAGCCTCAGCTAGTGAAATCGTTTCGGGTGCTATTCAAGATTGGGACAGAGGTTTGATAGTAGGTCGACGTTCTTTCGGCAAAGGGCTTGTTCAAAGACCTTATGATTTGCCTGATGGTTCAGTAATTCGATTAACTACTTCTAAGTATTTTACACCTTCAGGACGTTGGATACAAAAGCCTTACACTGACGGATTAGAAAATTATTACAAAGATGCATTAAATCGTTATAATAATGGTGAATTGGTTAATCCAGAAAAGATTCATTTCCCTGATTCATTAAAGTATAAGACTAATAATAAACGTACTGTATATGGTGGTGGTGGTATTATGCCAGATATCTTTATTCCTATGGATACTTCTAAAATTTCAGATTATTTTGTTGATTTGCGTAGAAAGAATGTTCTTAACAATTTTGTAATGGATTATATTGATAAGAATAGAGAATCTTTAAAAATGAAATATCCTAAATTTGCTGATTTTCAAAAGGGATTCCAAATGACGGATGAATTTATGAGTACCTTTACTGCTTTCGCAGAAAAAGAAGGCGTTAAACGTACAAGTGTGAATTCTGATAAATTAAATAAGATTATAAGTCAGTATTATGATAAGATAAAGACAGATACTACACTTTCATCAAAGTATAAAAACTATCAAGAAATAGCAACTTATCTTGCTCAAAATAATGATAATCTGAATAAAGAAATTGCTAAATCAGCTTTAAAAGAAGACGAATCAGATATAAAAGCTGTTGAAAATTCAGAGAAGTATATACGCGTTCAACTAAAAGCTTTATTTGCTCGTAATTTGTATGATATTAATTCTTATTATCAGGTAGTAAGAGATATTGATGATGCTTTTACTAAAGCCGTTGAAATAATACAAAATGATAAGCTTTTTGACAAACTAAAAGTAAGTCATTAAAAGAATAGTTTTTAGATTATAACTTTAAAAGAAAAAGCCATCACTTTATTATGAGTGATGGCTTTTTCTTTTATTGATAAGTGTCTCTTTAATTATACCTAATTGCTTTTACAGGAGTTATTTTAGTAATTATATACGAAGGTATTATTAATGATAAAATGCAGAGTACAATAGCACCACCATTTATTAATACTATATGCAACCAATAGATATTTATCGGCACAACCGGTACATAATAAGATGATTGGTCGAGTTTGAAGATGCCAAATCTATATTGAATGAAACAGATAATAAAAGCTATCAGATTACCCCAGAACAATCCTCTAGCAGTTATATAAATAGCTTGATATATAAATATTCTTCTTACAGTTATGTTTTGAGAACCTAAAGCTTTAAGTATTCCAATTGTATTTGTTTTTTCTAGTATTATTATCAATAAAGTAGATATCATTGTAACTGCTGAAATAAGTGATATTATAACGATTATCACAATTACATTCATGTTGGTTAAATTAAGCCAACCAAAGATTTCGGGATGTAATTCTTTGATGGTTTTACAATTAAGATTATATCCGATATTAGCATATACTTCTTTCGATATTTTATCAATATCCTTAAAATTATTAATCAAAACTTCATAACCTTCAACCTGTTTAGGAGTCCAATCGTTCAGTTTTTGAATATGTGCAATATCAGCAAATACAAACTTTTTGTCAAAGTCTTCCAATCCTGTTTCGTAAATACCTTTAATTGTAAAAGCCCTGGCTCTAAGTTGTTTTTCGCTTATAAAATAGGTGCGTAGTTTGTCGTTAAGTTTAAGCTTTAATTTGTTGGCAAGATATTTAGAGACTATTACATCATTCGTTTTCAAACTGTCTTTTATGTTAATAATTGTACCTTCAATAAGGTTTTCTTTCATAAACTTCCAGTTATAATCACTGCCAATACCTTTTAATATAAAGCCTTGTATTTGTTCTTCTGTTTTAATAATACCTGCTTTTAGAGCATAGATTTGCACCTCTTTTACACCTTCTATTGCTTTAATATTATTTTCGAGTGTATCATTTTTAAATATTGGTTTGGATTCAAAAGAGGTATTCATATCAAAGTTTCCAATTTGAATATGCCCTCCAAATCCAATCACTTTATTAGTGATCTTCTGTTGAAATCCCGTCACAACTGCAACAGATACAATCATCACTGCGATGCCTAATGCAATACCTCCAATCGCAACCCTGATGATAGGTTGGGAGATGTTTTTCTTATTTTTTGTTAAAAAACGCTTTGCTACGAATATTTCTAAGTTCAATTGCTGATGTTTTATTAATTTTACAAAGTTATTAATAATTCTGATAACACAATTAAAACTTATGCAATGAACAAGAAATCTTTTTACAAACAGATCTTAATAATCCTTATTATCTTCTTGAATGTTATTTACATAAAGGCTCAAGAAGACGTTACTTCCAGTAAAATTATTTTATCATCTGACATTAAAACAGGCTCTGAACAAACAGAAAGATATTTACCTTGGATTAAAGGAAAGAACATTGCTATTGTTGCTAACCAGTCTACTACCATACATAATACTAATTTAGTTGATAGTTTGTTGAGTTTGGGAATTAATATTAAAAAAGTTTTTTGTCCTGAGCATGGTTTTAGAGGTGAAGCTGAAGCTGGTGAAACAATTAAAAACAAAATTGACAGTAAAACAGGATTAAATATTATTTCATTATATGGAGATAATAAAAAACCTAAAGCAGAAGACTTGAAAGGGATTGATATAGTTATTTTTGACATTCAAGATGTAGGAGCAAGATTCTTTACTTATATCTCAACAATGCATTATGTAATGGAAGCTTGTGCTGAAAATAATGTTGAGTTTATAGTTTTAGATCGCCCAAATCCTAATGGATATTATATTGATGGACCTGTGTTAGAACCTAAATTTACTTCTTTTGTAGGCATGCATCCTGTTCCAATAGTTCATGGAATGACGATAGCTGAGTATGCTACTATGATTAATGATGAGGGTTGGCTTAAGAATGGGATTAAGTGTAAGTTGAGGTATGTTACAGTCTATAATTACAATCATGCTTATTTATATATTTTGCCGATAAAACCTTCTCCCAATCTTATGAATATGAATGCTATTTATCTATATCCAACTTTATGTTTGTTTGAAGGAAGTGTTATTAGTGTTGGACGTGGCACTAATACTCCCTTTCAAATAGTAGGTAATCCACAACTTGATAATACAGATTTTGAATTTACTCCGCATAGTATCCTGGGAATGGCTAAAGATCCTTTATATAATAATAAGGTATGTCATGGATACAATCTATCAGAATATGCTGTAAATATATTGCGAAACGAAAAGAAGTTAAATCTATTTTGGATAATTGATTTTTATAAAAGACTTAAAGATAAAGGAACGTTTTTTACACCATTCTTTGATAAGCTTTCAGGAACAGATAAGTTGCGTAATCAGATTATTGAAGGTATTAAAGAAGATGATATCAGGAAAAGCTGGCAACCTGCTATCAGTAAGTTTAAATTGATACGTAAGAAATATCTGCTTTACCCTGATTTTGAATAATCCTTAATAATAATAAGTAAAAAAGGTCAAATTATTATTAAGTACATATTGGTGATAATTGCTGTTATTTAAATTTAACTAAATTATTTTTCTTAGGCTTTATGATGTTAATCAATATAATAGTTCTAAGGCGGTATTGAAGAAAAGTTATTATTCATAAAAAAACATAATATAATGTAGAATTATGAATTTTATGTATTAACTTTGTACCTATCAATTAGAATAAATTAATAACGAATTAATAATAAAAAATAGTAAAAATGAAGAAAATTATCTCTCTTTTATCTTTAATTGTGCTTTTTACAACTGTTAATGCACAAATTATATCGCAAAGTGGATCAATATCAAATATTGGTGCTCATATAAAATCAATCAATACACCAGATTATGTTGTGGCAGGAAATACTAATATTACCGGAACTATAAATAATACCGGAACTACTGCTATTTCTTCTTTTGATTTAACTTATAAAGTAGATGGTGGTGCTACATCAACAGTTTGTTCTTTAAGTGGTCTATACATTGCTCCGAACGCTACTTATAATTTCACTCACAATGTTTCTGCTAATCTATCTGTAGGACAGCATAGTGTTGAAACATCTATTTCAAATATAAATGGTAGTAATGATGCTATTACATATAATGTTACTAAAAAGAATATTACGGTTGTTTCTAGTGTCGTAACGAAACGAGTATTCTGTGAAGAAGCTACTGGAACATGGTGTGGATACTGTGTGCGTGGTATTGTAAATATGGACAACATGGCAATAAATCATCCTAATGATTGGGTTGGAGTTGCTGTTCATAATGGCGACCCAATGAAACTTCCTGCTTGGGATGGTGGTGCTACTACATTCCCTGGTTTTACAGGTTTCCCAACTATTATTGTTGATCGCACAATACTTACTGATCCTTCAAATGCAGAAACTTCTTATACAACTCAGAAAGCTGTAGTAGCTCCTGTAGATGTTGCAATTGAAAATGTAAGTTACAATTCATCTAATAAATTACTTAATTTTACAATAAAAGCAACATCAGCTACAACAGCTACTGTAAATTGGAACATTAATGGAGCTCTTTCAGAAATGGATGTAACGTATGACCAAAACCCATCTGTTGATTCAGCAGGTTATCAACAACACAATTATTATTCTGGTGGAAGTTTAGGCGCTATGGGTGGATTTGAAAATTTACCTAGTGTTATACCTGCAAATTATATGCATTATAATTTTGTTGGCCGAGCTCTTATGAGTGGATTTACCGGTGTAAGCGGAGTTATTCCTACATCAGTTACTGATGGAACATCTTATTCAAAAAGCTATACTTACCTTATCCCATCTACTATGGATGTTGCTAATGTATATATTATAGGTTTTGTTATTGATCAAACTTCAGGAAAGGTTTTAAATTCAATTCAAACTAATATTTTTGCCGGTATCCCTGAATCACATACAGCTAATTTAAGGATATATCCTAATCCTTCAAAGGGTATTGTTACTATTGATGGTTTGAATACTAAATCAAAAATAACCGTTACTAATCTTTTTGGTGAAACAGTAAAGTATGTTGAAAATACAAATACTATTGATTTATCTAATTTTGCTAATGGAATTTATTTTGTGAAGATTGATTCTGATAACCATATTGTAACTAAAAAGATCATATTAAATAAATAGGTTGAATTAATTTGACGTTCATATTAATTCAATTGATTTTAATCAATTTACTAATCGAGTGATTCTAATATAGAAGAACTCTTATTTCTAATTAATTAAATTATGCAACCTAAAGTAAGTATTATCATGGGCAGCACATCTGATCTACCGGTGATGGAAGCAGCTGCGAAATTCTTAAACGAAATGCAAATACCATTCGAAATGAATGCTCTTTCTGCTCATAGAACGCCAGAACAAGTAATTGAATTTGCTGAAAAAGCTTATTCAAGAGGAGTAAGGGTTATAATTGCAGCAGCGGGTATGGCTGCTCACCTTCCGGGGGTTATAGCTGCAATTACTCCATTGCCTGTAATTGGTGTCCCTATTAAATCTTCTATCGAAGGTTTGGATTCAATCTTTTCTATCTTACAGATGCCTCCGGGAATTCCCGTAGCAACTGTTGCTTTAAACGGTGCTCAAAATGCAGCTATTCTTGCTTTACAAATTCTAGCAGTAAATGATGAAGAATTAATGAAGAAGATGATTGGTTTTAAAGCTACTTTAAAGAATAAAATCACTAAAGCTAACGAAGAGTTATCTAAAATCAAGTACGAATTTAAAGTCTAAGAAACCATGAGTTGAAGATTAAAATAATATTCTTTATTTTTCTCTTTTATTTGCCCACTTTAAACGCAGGCAATGAGATAAACACAATCGGAGGACGTTCTTCAGCGATGGGTGGTAACTCTGTAAGTTTATCAGACTTTTGGTCAGTAAATAATAATCAAGCCGGTATTGCAAATTATAAAACTTTTGCCGCCGGCTTTTATTATGAAGATAGATACCTCATTAAAGAGCTTAGCTTAAAAGCATTTTCTTTCATCTTTCCTACTTCTTCGGGTGTTTTTGGTTTTAATTACTCTTACTTTGGTTATAATTTATATAACGAACAAAAACTTGGTATTGCTTATGCTAAATCATTTTCTAAAAGGTTTTCAGCAGGCTTACAATTAGATTATTTAGGAACAAGTATAGGTGATAATTATGGTCATAAGAGTAATATTACTTTTGAAGCAGGTATACTTGCTAAAGTATCTGATCAGATTACAATAGGTGCTCATGTTTTTAATCCTGTTAATGTTCTTTTAACACATTATAATGAAGAAACTATTCCGGCAGTTTTTAGATTAGGTGTATGTTATACTTTTAGTGAAAAGCTTATCATGACTCTTGAAACTGAGAAGAATGTTTATTATGATGTAACTTTAAAGATAGGTTTAGAATATAAGATTCTGAAAGGAGTATTTGTCCGTACAGGTATTTCAACTAATCCTCAATCTTATTCTTTTGGCTTTGGCTTTGATTATGGGAAATGCACTTTCGATTTCTCTTCCTCAAT
>JBAXLO010000159.1:0-11026 GCA_037134755.1 Bacteroidota bacterium
TTTCTAAATAAATTTTATTACTTTTGTACTGCTCTAAATCATAAAAAGGCGTTAGCTTACGGAAGCCAAATTCCTACGTCTTATCATAAATAATAATCGCCTCAAGGAATTAGACGAGAATAACAAAGAATTAAGAAATGAAAAAAAACATAAATTATTTCGCAGTTGCTATGGCTGTAATTACAATTATTTCAGTCTTTCTGCCGTGGGCTGAAGCATCAAGCAATGTTAGTTTTGGTGGTTATAGTGGAAGTTATCATTCCGGTGGTATTTCCGGCTTTCTTGTTGGTCCCGGTATTATAGGTTTAATAGTTGCAATTATAGGTTTGATTATGGCTTTTAATTGTGTTAAGTGGACATTCGTTATAGGTATATTAAATTTTTTGATTGGAATAGGTTATATTTTGGGATGGTTCAATGCTGGTGGCTCAGTAAGTTACAATTCAAATTTTGGGAGTGGACATGCAAGTGCAAGCGTAAATCCTATGTTTGGATTATTTCTTTTTGTAATTGCTTCTGTATTATTTGGAATTGGATCTTTTACTTATTTAAATAATAACATAAACGTAAGCGAAATAAATAATACGGGACTAAGTGAAAATATTTTTTGTTCTGAATGTGGAAAGAAATACTCCTCTTCATCAAGAGGTGAGTTTTGTGAAGAATGTGGAAAAAAATTATAATAACTTTTAATATCAAACATAATGAAAAAATGCACAGAATGTAATTTAAATTACGAAAATGATGAAAAGTTCTGCAAAAATTGTGGTACTCCATTAACAGAAAATAATTCTGTTATTTCAAGTAAATCAAGTAATACATCATTTTTTTTAATGCTTATTATTGCTTGTCATATATTTGCAGTCCTTATTTATCTTTTTATAAATAAACTAATTGCTCCACATTATATTGAAACGCACAACGCTATTGCATTAAATTCTATTTACAATTATACAGGATTATTTATAGCTTTAATAACATTAAGTATTATGGGAGTAGCTTTCTTTAAGATTCTTGAAAAAAAAATAAAATTGTTTATTGGTATCTGTTTCATAATTATGTTTATTTATTTTATACAAGTAAATATGAATTGGATTTTTTAATAACATAAAATAATAAATTCATGAAAAAATGTAAAAAATGTGATTTATCATTCGACGATGATAAAAAATTCTGTAGAAAATGTGGTTCTCAATTGGAAACTTCATCATCTAATAGTCCAAAAGAATTAGTTAAAAAAGAAGTTTATCAGGACAGACTTAAAACAGACCCATTAAATATTGAATTACTTCACGAATATACCCAGTTTCTATTTGATAATTCGTTTTTTGAAGAAACTACTATACATTCATTAAAAATTTTAGAAATTAATAAATCTGATACCTTTGCAAAAGAATTATTATTTAAATCATATCTAAAACTTAAATCATTTAAAGAAGCTTCTGAAATATTAGAACAACTACTTGCTGAAAAACCAAATGATATTAAATATTTAGAATATCAAGCAAATATTTTAACTGAATTAAATAATTTTGATAAAGCTATTGAATGTTATGATAAAATTATTAAACTACAACCAAATAATATATCTACACTAAACGCTAAAGCATTAACATTATTAGAAAATAACAATATAGAAGAAGCTAGTGCTATTTTTTATAAAATATTTTTAGAGAATCAGGATGACAAATTAACAACGGTTTATGTAGGTATAAACTATACATTAAAGGGAGATTATGAAACTGCCAAGAATATTCTGACACCTATACTGTCTGAAAAAGATACTCCGATACCTAATATACATAAAAGTAGAGGAATCCTTTATTTGGCTTTTAGTCTTTGCCATTTAAATGCAGATATGTCTGAAATCAAAAAATGGTTTAATGTAATTGATTTTAAAATATTAAGTACTTATTATCCTAACAATGATGAAAAGACTTTAGTTCAAACTTTTTCAAACATTACAATTAATGCACTAAATACTTTAAAGACTGCTAATATTGATATTGATTTATTAAATTTCAAAATAGATTCATCAATATTTTGTTTTACAGAGAATTCTAATTCTGTTTTAGCAGAATTAAATTTTAATTTAGGTGTTAAACAAAATGAATTTAAATTATATTCAGCTGCTTTAAGTTCAATAAAAAAAACAATTGATCTGACACCTAATGAAAGTAAATATAAAGAAAAATATGATGAGGTTAAAAAGCATTTAGATTTATCAAACCGAAAAAATAAAAAAATAGGTGTAACCATAGTTTTGGTTACTTTATTAGGTGTTTTATTAATTTTTTCATCAATACATTTTTATAATATTTTTAAAGAAAACAAGGAATGGGAAATTGCAAAAAAGTCTAATACTATACAGTCTTTACAAAACTATATTAATGATTATTATCCAGGGGGTAAACATGTTGAAGATGCGATTTGGATGAAAACAAAATTAACTAATACAATTGATTCATATAAAAATTATATTTCAATATCTAAAAATAGCAAATATATAAATGAAGTAGAAGAAGCTATTTGGGATATAGCTAAATCTGAAAAATATTTAGGTATATATGAGAGCTATGCATCTCTATACAAGAATGGTAAATTTATAAAAGAAGCTGAAGATTCTATATGGTATCATGTAAAAATTGCAAATACATTTTATTTATATAAAGGATATATCGATCAATTTCCTAATGGGAAATATATTAATGAAGCTAAAAGTGCACAAAAGAAAGTTGGACTTAAAGATAAAAACTAGAATAAAAAAGGGCAATGAAAAAAATATTAATTATTTTAGGAGCAATAATATTTGCTTCATGTGTTTTTATACGTTGTGATGAAAATAAATCAAGTTCAACACAAAGTTGTAGTGAAAGTGAAGCTTTTGCTTTTGCAAAAAAATCTATACAGGCCGCACCAATGGAGATTGGTGCAAGCAATACAATTTCCTCTTCAAATGAAAACTGCGAATATTCATTTTATTTTGAAGGACGAAATAGGTATTATGAATGTCAAGAAGCTACAATTACAGTAAATAAAACAAATAATGAGTGGAAAGTAATAGATTGTAAATTTAAATCATGTAAATAATATAAAGTTATTATCTATCTATATATGATTTTAAATATTAAAAAAAATGAAAAAAATAATATCAATTTTAGTATTAACAATACTTACTTCAATCATTCTAATAAGTTGTGGTGGTGGGAGAGATGTAAACTCTAAATTAATTGGCACTTGGTCTGGTAATTGGCAAGGTGATATAATAGGAGAAATAAATTCGGGCAATGCTACAATGGAAATAAAATCAAATGGAGATGCAGTTCTAAACCTCTCTTCTAGTAAATTGGGTGAAGTAAAACATACCGGATACATTAATAAAGACAATTTTGTTATTACTTCCAGTTCGGATGGCGAAAAGGTATGCCCAATAGTTAGCCAGAGTAAGGGCTTTAAATTAGTCTTAATCTGGAAACGAATGAATATGGATGTATATTTAAAATAAAAAAAAATGACACTAATAAGTTCAAATGCTTTATTTCATTTTACGGATAAAATGGAAAATATATCAAGTATTTTAAAAAATGGGTTTTATCCAAAATACAGTCGTGAAAAAGTCAAAATAAATAAAAATAAGGGAGTACTAGATCGTGCTATACCAATGGTTTGTTTTTGTGATATTCCTTTATCACAAGTAACAATCCACACTAAAACATATGGGGAATATGGAATAGGGCTTAAAAAGGAATGGGCTTTAAAAAAGGAATTAAATCCAATTCTTTATTTATATGAGAATTCTTACTTTGCACGCTCTATAAACTTAATTAGAGATAAAGTTAAGAATTCAAATACAGACACTGATGATAATCTAGGTATAATCAAAGAAAAGGTTGCAGAAATTCTAAGAAATATTAAAAATTATAAAGGTAAGAATTATAAACAAGATTGCAATTTATCAAATAAATCAGTCATATTTTATAATGAAAGGGAATGGAGATATCTTCCTCCATATAAAAATAAAGAAGTTAAATTTTGGATAACTAAAAAAGAATTAGATGCTAATCCCAAAAAAATTGAAGAAGAAAATGAGAAGATAATAAAATATCCACTTAAATTTAATCCATCTGATATAAGATACATAATAGTTAAAAATGAATCTGATATTTCTTTAATGATTCAATCAATAAAAGAAATTTATAAAAGTAAGCCAAAAATGATTGAAGTCTTATTAACTAGAATAATAACTATTAAGCAAATAAGAGAAGACTTTTAATACTATTTTCAACCAGAGTCATTTGTCCTGTTTAACAAGGCGTCTCACTTTTTCCTCCAATCTATCGTTGTCTTTGAATTTATATTTAAACCTTGTCTTCGGTTATAAATATAATAATCATCATAAATAAAAACATACTGATAAAAAACAAAGAGCGGCAACCAAATAAATGGCAGCCGCTCTTTGTTTTATAACTTCAAGTACCCTAGTTGGTCGTAGAATGTAGCCGAGGTGCGAAGTTTCCGAACTTCGCACTTATAAATATTAGATTGTATCTAATACAATTTATCTTTCTTCTTCTCATTTATATTTAAACCCAAGCTTCGGATCTAAATATAATAATTATAATAAAGAAAAAGAAACCGAAAACAAAGAGCGGCTACCAAATAAATGATAGTCGCTCTTTGTTTTATAACTTCAAGTACTTTAAGTATTGCAAGTACTCCAAGTACTTTATTACTTCTTAAACAGTGCTTCTAATGCTTTAGTGCTTTCTTCGTCCGAAATAACATCAGTATCGGTAGGAGGGTTTAATTTAACTTTTAAGAACTTGTTTTCAAAGGCTTGCACTCCTTTTATTGAGGTGTAGTTTGCTGTAAAGCCTTTTGATATTTTCATAAAATTATCAGTTCCTAAAATATCATCTATCTCAGTAATAGATTCATTTAATTGTAATGTAATATTGCTAAATTTACGGAGATATGCTTTGCCACTGTTACTATATACATAAGCAATGCTATCAAAATTGATTGATAATTGCTTGTTAGCCACCATAACCAAAGCTTCTTGTTTCATTAATCTATCTTTAGAATAATACATTTTTTTACAAGGCAAACCATTGTCTATCCTGTATTTTATCCAAAGTCCACTTTTATAATCATCTTTGTAAGAACCGGAAGTACGCAATTTGCCATCTGAATTAAATATCTGAAATAAACCTTCGAGTTTGCCTTTTTTATAAGTTGCTTTAACAGTTCCCGATGAAAAAGCTGAAGAGAAATTTTGTTCCCAAGGGCCATCTTTTACACCATATTTCCAGGTAGTTTTATCAATTAAAGAGCCATCTGCATTATAGGTATGCCATTCGCCATGAGCAAGCGTAGTATTATAAAACTCATCTTTTACCATAACCCCCATCTCGTTGTAATACTTCCAAAGACTATCTTTTTTCTGATTAATATAATTACCTATCGACATTTTATTTCCATTAGGATAAAATGTTAAAGTGCGAGATTTCTTACCATTAGCTGAATAAAATGAAATAGCTTTAATAGTTCCTTCAGGATAATAATATTTAAAAGTATCAGTAGGTTGATTGTTAACAAATCTACCCTCATATTTTAATACTCCTTTGTCGTCTTTCTTTTTCCAATAGCCTTGTTTACGGCCTTCTTTATCTGTTTTATTTAATGTGTCTTTAGCCTGTTGAGCTATAGATGTTAAAGTAAAAGCACATAATACGAAACTGATCAAAATATTCTTCATAAACGTTTATTATTTAAAGTTCTTAGCAAAATCATATAACGAACTATAGACATCATCAACAACATCATAATGATTTTTATGAGCCAATATATCATCCGAAATAAAAGCAGTTTTCATACCTAATCTTTTGCCAAAAAACATATCAGCAATTGAATCACCAACCATTATAGATTTATTAAAATCAATTTCTTTAAAATTCTTTTGAGCTTTCAAACCCATACCAGGTTCAGGTTTACGCATCTTACTATTAGTTTCTTTTAAGTAAGGACTGTGATATATTTTATCAACCCTACCACCTGCTTCATTAATCTTAAGCAACATGTTGGTATGGATTATCTCAAGATCTTCTTCAGTCATAATTCCACGTCCAATACCTTGCTGATTAGTTACTATGAGAATCCTGCCAAATACATTTGAAAAGATATTAAAAGCATCCAGAACTCCCGGAAGGAACTTAAATTCATTCCAATTCTTAATATAATCATCAATCAAACGAACATTTATTACACCATCTCTGTCGAGAAAAAGTGTCCATGTTTTATCAACTTTCTTAATTACTGAATCCATTATTTATATTGGAAAAAGTTTAGCTTCAACTAATTCGCATACAATATGACCAATTAATATATGTACTTCCTGAATACGGGGTGTGTCATTTGAAGGCACATTAATAATATACTTACAAATATCTTTCATTTTACCACCATTATTACCAGTAAAACCCACGGTAATCATACCTAAATCATTAGCAGTATTAATTGCTCTTATAATATTCTCGGAGTTGCCGGAAGTAGAAATACCTACAAGTACATCACCCTTTGCGCCTTTAGCCTTAATTAATCGTGAATATATTTCATTATATGAATAATCGTTAGCAACTGCTGTGATATAAGAAGTATTTACATGCAAAGCTTCAGAATATAAGGGATCTCTATCATAATAAAACCTACCGGAAAACTCAGCAGCTAAGTGTTGAGCATCTGCTGCACTTCCACCATTGCCACAAAACAATACTTTGCCTTTAGCTTGGAAAGTATTAATAATTGCATCAGTTACATCAGTAATTGATTGCAGTAATGATTTATCAGTAAGTATTTGTTGTTTTAAAGCAATAGACTGTTTTATTGCTTCAACTATCCTATTTTGTTCCATTTATAATTAGTTTGTACCAATACGTTTCTCAATAAGATAAGTATTTCTGGTAGGAGAAGTTCTTCCTATAAGCTCAGCAATAAATCCGGTAAGAAAAAGCTGAGTGCCAATTATCATAGCTGTAATAGCAATATAAAAGAAAGGACTAGTTGTAATTAAAGGAGCTCTAACTCCATTATATACAGCAATTAATTTTTCGACACCTAAGCATGCTGTAAAAAGAAACCCAATAGTGAAAACGATAGTGCCAATTGTACCAAAGAAATGCATTGGCCGTTTACCAAACTTTGAAACAAATGAAATAGATAATAAATCAAGATAACCATTGATAAATCTCTCTAAACCAAATTTAGTAACACCATATTTACGTTCTCTATGTGTAACAGACTTCTCTCCAATCTTAGTAAAACCTGCCCATTTGGCAATCACAGGTATGTAACGATGCATTTCGCCATAAACTTCAATACTCTTCACTAATGTCTTTCTATAAGCTTTCAAGCCGCAATTAAAATCATGTAGTTTAATACCTGACATTTTACGAGTAGTCCAGTTAAAGAACTTCGAAGGTATCGTCTTCATAATCGGATCATGGCGTTTCTTTTTCCAACCCGAAACAAGATCATAGTTACCTTCTATAATCATTTTATAAAGTTCAGGAATTTCATCAGGACTATCTTGTAAATCTGCATCCATAGTAATAATAACATCACCCTGAGCTGCTTCAAAACCTACATTCAATGCTGCAGACTTGCCATAATTCCTTCTAAACTTAATACCTTTTACAGAAGAGTTTATCCCCGAAAGTTGTTCAATAACTTTCCATGAATTATCCTTACTCCCGTCATCAATCATAATAATTTCATAATTAAAATTATTAGCATTCATTACCTTCTCAATCCATGAAACTAATTCACCAATTGATTCGTCTTCATTATATAGTGGTACAATTACCGAAATATCCATTTATTTATGATATTATTAATTATTTGTTGTTTCTTCGATTTTATCTTTCTTTAAAAACATTCCCATTAAAAGTGGCATAAACAAACTCAAAAGAGCTACTTCAGCAAAGGCTTTTACTCCCATCCAAAAAGGAGTTGAATATGCTACTAAAATAGTAATCTGATGTTGTAATTCATCACCTTTAATGAAATGTTTGAATTTGTCTTCATTATTTTTAATAAAAAAAGAAATAAGATCTTTATCAATATACTTTGTGTAAATCATCATGAATATACCAAAAATAAAAGCAGCAGACAGGCCTATTATTAGTCCGGAGGTATAACATTGCTTAAAACTAATTACTCCATCTTTTAAAGTATTCTTATAAACTTTTACTCCACTGTACATTACTATTAGTAATATAAAATGATTCCAAACAATTACAGGTCTTGATCCTGCCCCTGATATCCAATAGAACGACATTGTTAGAATAATCATTAATATAGAGGCAATCAATCCATATCGAATTGATGAAGATATGCTACTTTTATTATAATAATCTTTATGTTCAGAAGCCATAACAAATAGAATTGTATATTAAAACGATGTTGTTTCTTCTTTTTTAACAAAAATTGCAATTATTAAACTAAAGATAGCTGAATAAAATGCACCTCCAAGTAATGTCCAAAAGACCATCATTAAAGGATTTACGAATTTTTGTACCATAGACATCTGCATTTGTAATTGCTCCTCCGAAAGGTTTGGAGATTTATTCATAATTTCATCTTTAGACTTCTCTAATATCTGTACTAGTAATTCAGGAGCAATGAATTTAAAGAAAATAAATACCCAAATAGCACCTATAATTGATGCATATAAACCAATTAAGAAACTAGATGTAAATGATTTGCCATAGTTTAAAAATCTATTATTATACTTATCTCTATATGCAATTGTCCCCATAATCATTCCAGCTATCATTAATAAATAACTTGGATAACTTGTGAATTTATTTAAAGACAATCCTGCAACATACATAATAAGTCCATACACTATCATAGCTGCACTTACAATTAAAGCATAATATATAGAATTGCTATTCATGCTTTTCTGTGTTTTTACTTCTTCATTTGATATATCTTCCATAACGCTTTTGTATTAAATTATAATTATAAATAAATAATTGCAAAAGTAACAATTTTATGCTTGATTTTTAACTAACGAAAATTTATTTATTAAATTACTATTAAATTCCGATATTTTTTGTACTTTTGCACCGGGTAAGTCTTATACGACCAGCTCCTACTGAACTCCCCCAGATCTGGAAGGAAGCAAGGGTAAGTGGTTGAGCGGTGCGATGTAAGTAGCTTACCCATTTTTTATTTAATCCCATTCAATTTCTTTATTTTCATTAATATTACTTTTAAATTAACTTGTTATTATTTATATAGTACATTAATGATTTTATGATGTTCGAAGGTTTTTCCATATCACATATTAAATCTTTTCGAGTATAATGAGGTATTTTAAACTCATTATTTGAATTATTTTGCAATCTTTCAAATTGATCAAGGCATACGTAACATCTGCTTAAAGCTAAGTTGACTTTATTTAAGAAGATTGTCTTATTTCTTGAAGGGAAATTTAGATTAATTAGAAAATTGTTAGTTTTTATATGTTCTTTTATAAAATGATTTCTTAATACTTTTATATCTTCCGTTCTTGTGACCAATGTATTAATACCGGTTTGGGAATCTTTATATACATCAAAAATATCATTACCTAATTGCATTAACGCTCCTAATTGATAGAAAGCATCATACTCAACTTTATCTAAATTATGTTGATATACACTTCTGAAAAAGAGTACAGAATAGCCTCCTTTTCTATAAGTTATGTCTATAATTTCTTCGTTAGTTATTGAAATCTTTTCTTGTTTGATTGAATCAAGCTGTACCTTGAATATTTCGTTAATAAACTTTCTTGAAAGATCTTTATTGACTAATTTATTAAGGAATAATTTATAGATTTCTAAAGAAAGCTTTTGATTATCATTGATGGGGTTGAAAGAATCAGGAGAGTATAGCAGTTGTTCAATAAGCTTGTTATCAGTTTTGTTTTTATCGAACAAATCATCAAACAAGCCTGTTAAAGAGCCGGATAGCGTGCTGCATTCTCTTTCGTCGTTTGACATTTTATAGCCTCTAAGCGTGCAAAAAGATTCGCCGAGAATGGCTGGAACACCTAAACCATAGTATGAATTTATCTTCTTTAAGTCTTCTGCATCAACGGTGCCATCGCTTTTTAAGTCTATTTTCTTTAAAAGTTCGGGTATGAAATTATCTAAGTATGATTTTTGCTTACGAACATCTTTCCATAAAGAAAAATATATGTACGGAAGGCTGCAAAGTTTCTTAAGGATGCTTAAAAATTTCATTATTTGAATTGTTATTACCAAGCTACTACTTCAGGGTTGTCATTTATATAAATCAATCTTTTACTTATATTCTGATAGTTCATTCCTTTTAGAGCATCTTCATAAGTATCTAATTGTTTTTTATGCTTTTCCTCTGGTTTCCCTGTTTTGTAATCAACAATAATGACTTCATTTTCTTTAAATATTAGACGATCCGGGCGAAGGACACTACCATCAGCAATTAATATCTCTGCTTCATTTTTAGATTGAAGGCTACTATCAAAAAGTTGCATAATTTCTGCTTTTTCAAACATTTTATTTAATAAAGGTACTAATTCTATAGCTTCGGATTGAGTAATTACTCCTTGTTTTAGAAGGACTTCTAAAGAAGTTTGTATATTTAAAGTTGAATTTGTTTTAGATAAAATATCATGGATAATAGTTCCAAAACGTCTGTTGCGATCTGGGTCAATAGAATCCCAATTTTCGGGGGCAAGATGACTTACCATTATTCTCTTTTGCCAATCAGTAGATAGAAATTCAGTTAATTGTGTTACATTTTGCTGCTTTTTATCTTTAAATATATAAGTAGTTGGTTCACCGAAATCATAAGATGGTGTAATTTCATCCCATAAGCCTTTTTCTTTAAGGAATGTTGAAAATAAAATAGGTAATGAGCTTGTCTCAGAACCTTTTTGAGGTGGAAATGTTGTAATAATATAAAGTCTTTCAGAAGGACGTGTCATAGCTACATATAA
>JBAXLO010000160.1:0-10999 GCA_037134755.1 Bacteroidota bacterium
TTATGAGCCTTGATGAAACAGCATTATCACAAGGTGAATTATATACTATCCTAACCAACAAAGCAGCAAAAGGTAAAAAAGGAGTACTTGTAGCTATTATAAAGGGTACTGATAGTGCTAAAGTAATATCAATACTTGAGAAAATTCCATTACATCTAAGAAATCATGTAAAAGAAGTAACATTAGACATAGCAGCAAGTATGGAAAAGATTGTAAAGCATTGTTTTTATAAAGCAGTGATAGTTATCGATCGTTTTCATGTTCAGAAACTGGCTTACGATGCAGTTCAGGAAATGCGAATAATGTATAGGTGGGAAGCAATAGAGCAGGAAAACAAAGAAATTGAATTAAGCAAAGAGCTAAAGAAAAAACATATCCCAGATATTTTAGAAAATGGAGATACCTTAAAACAATTATTAGCTCGCAGTCGATATTTATTATTTAAATCAGAAACACACTGGACTCCTACACAAAGACACAGAGCGGAAATATTGTTTTTGAAATACCCAGCATTAGAAACTGCTTACCATCTTTCAATTAAATTAGGTCAAATCTATCATCAAACTAAAGAAAAAGGAGTTGCATATACAAAATTAGCAAGATGGTATGATAGTGTAGATAAACATAAATTTAAGTCATTTAATACTGTTGCTCGTTCTATTGAATCTCATTATCAAACAATATTAAACTACTTTGACAATAGAAGCACAAATGCATCAGCAGAATCTTTTAATGCAAAAATAAAAGCATTTAGGTCGTCATTTAGAGGGGTAAGAAATATAAGCTTCTTCTTATTTAGGCTGGCAAATATTTATGCTTAATTTAAGTCCTCAACAATGTCGCTTGATCCTTGAAAATCTTTCCATACATAATACTGAATACATTTTATAATATGCACAAAAAAAGGCTGCCCTAAGTGGGCAGCCTTCTTTTTTTATATAATTAATACTATTTACTAATGAGCATCTTCTTAACAAGACGTTTACCGTTGTATTCAATAGAATAATAGTAAACGCCATCACTAAGGTTATTAGTATTAAACTCTATTTTATGTTTACCGGCAAGTTCTTTGGATTGGGTTGTATAAACAACTTGTCCTAAAATATCGGTTACATTAAAATTAACTTCACCCGCTTGTGGTAAATTAAAGTTGATAGTAGTTAACCCATTTGATGGATTAGGAATATTCTGACCTAACCATAAATTATTAGAATTTGAATGTTCATCGATACCAACACCAGTTATAGCAACTGTTTTGCAAATTTGATCATTTGCAGCATAAACATCATTAGGCAAAACTGTCCCTGCACATAAATTAAAAGATGAACCCATAGGGGTATTAAATGTAGTAGTGAAAGTGTATTGAACTGTTTCATTAAGATTCAAAGGAGTGCCAGTCCATGTTGCATTAATAGGAGGTGAAACACCTCTTTTGTAAAAGACAGGGATTGATCCTTGAGGAGTAGTACCAAAGTTTTTAATAGTAATTGATACTGTAACAGGGTCGCCTTGAGCTGCCCAATTTGATGGAGAATTAAAGGCAATAACACCAACATCAATAGCAGCAGGATTTACGGTTACTGATTGACATGATGAATCGTTTTGGTAGAATGAATCACCATTTAATACAGTAGCAGCACAAATAGTATAATTACTGGTAGCTACAGCATACTTAGTATTAAAAGTATAATTTGAAGTATTACCGGTTGTCAAAGGGCCTGGGAAAGTTTCAGTAACTGCGGGTCCACCATTTATCATATACTTTATTGGCACATTTGATATTGGGTTTAATCCATAGTTTTTAACAGTAACAGTAGGAGCAATAGTATCTCCTACTGTTGAGGTACTACCTGGTGTAACAATAAGACTAACACCTGCATCCTGAGCAATTTGATATAAAGTCAAATCAACATCATCAATAGCCCATCCGTTTTTAGTATTGTCGGTAGAGGTCATTGAATTAAAAATAAATCTGAACTGAACAGTATTTGCAACATCACTTAAATTAGAAACTTTGTAAGAAGAGAACTCCCAACCAGTTCCTGTGCCTGTCCAACCATTAAGGCTATTATACCAGTTTGTTGCATTAGGATCATTAGCAGCGCCAAGAGTTTTCCAAGCACCAAAAACATTCAAATATTCAATAGTGCCATAAGCATTTGTTCCAAATTGTCTCCATTGCCAGAATTTAAGAGTATCACCCATATTAGCTGCAAAATTGAATAAAGGAGAATAAAGCACACTATAATTAGATACAGGGCAATTTCCATTTAGTAAAGTTTTCCAGGCATTATTAGGGCTATGAGCTGAATTAATTACATTTGAAGCTGGAACACCTTGTTGCCATAAGTTAGTAATTGCGACTCCTGCATTGGTGTCAGTAGCAAACCAATAACTATTTATGTCAAAATTATCAGTATATGGGATACTAGCTAAATGTTCTTTAAAGATAGAAGCAGAAGATGTATCGTTAAAGAAATTTATATCTCCCCAAAGATCTGTATATGCAGTTAAAGTATTTAATCCTTCAGCTACAGTAAAAGAAGGAATATAAAATGAATCAACAGCCGAAGTTGCCAGAGGTGGTACATTTGTCTTAGTAAATAAAGAAATAGTACCATTTAGATTATAATATATGGAATCTGTAACTAAAGAGTCAAGCCCAAAATTCCTGATAGTAAGCATTGGAGACATATAAGTAGGACTTGGATCATAAGGTATGTAATTAGTTGAAAACTTAACTTTAATAATACCGGCATCTTTAGGAATAGGTGGAATAATATTAACTGTATAATCCTCTGTTTCACCATAAGAGTAAGTTCCACAAGGAGGGGCAGAATTACCTTCATCTGCAACAACTCTCATTCTAGTTAAGCCTGGAGTTGCAGTAGGTGGGATAGTAATATTACCAGTTATTGTATTTGCAGTAGAATAAGAACCACTGAAAACCTTTTCGTTAGTTTGGAAAGTGCCATCATGATTATAATCAATATAAACATTACATAAACCACCATAAGCAGTATAAGCATTTATAATACTAACAGAAATAGGATAAGGTAAGCCCATGTAAATCTGACCAGGTGTTAAAGCTGTGAAATCAGAATATAAATGAAAAGTTGTTGTGTTGTTTGTAGCTGGTAAAGGATTGCCATTATTGATTCCTGCAAAAGTTACATTTCCAATATTCTCATCATAAGTATAAAGAGCAGCTGAAGTACAATAAACAAGCGGATTATTAGTAACATAAATAATTGTAGTATCATTAATTGTAGTAGCATCTCCAACCATTGTAGTATAAGCTGTTATTTTGTATGTACTCCCAACAGTACTTAAATCTGCAAAATTAGAAGTAAAAGTATATGTGCCTACTGCATTTGGCAATATACTGCCGGTAAATGGTTCTGTTTTAACTGCACCATTATCAATTTTAAAACTAACATTGAAATTACTTGCAGTAGCATTACCATGATTTGTAATATTAACTTTAACTGTTTCGTGATTTGTAAGAAGAACTCCCGTAACAGGAGAAAGAATAGCAGTAACACCAACATCATTGGCTGGTTGTGCACCTACTGTTACAGTTAATGGAACTCTTGGTGTACTTGTGCAACCTGCAATGTTTGAAACTAATTTAATATTTGGTCTTTGGCTGGCAGTAGCTGTTGCAGTAGCAGAACATTGACCTGCTCCATCAGAATAATTATAAGCTGATGACACAAAACTAGTAGCAGTTTGATTACATATTGCATTTGAACCATAATCACTTGCTGTAACATATTTATCATGACAAATCTCTATAACAATATTACTTGTCCCATTCCACACAAATGGAGTTGAGAATTGATGCATATTCCAACCTGTAACATCGTTGTACATTGAATTGAAATATACCTGAGTTAATCCGGTTACATAAGTTGTTGTTAAGGCATTTTGAGCCGTTGCTCCAATTTTAATTGTATAGTTTCTTAAATGTGTATTTGTTGGAGCAGTTCCATATGAAGAAGCTACAGTAGGAGTAACAACGTTAAAACCGCATGATTGTATCTCTCCCGGTTGAACTCCAGCAGCAATTAACTCAGATGCTTTAATTAAGTATTGTCCTCTGGCACCAGTAAAATCCATACCATAAGGACAAGGATAACCATAAGTTGTGTTTTGAACTGTTCCTGTCCCAATAGTTGCATTTAACACAAAATTAGTACTTGATTCTAGATAATAGGTTGTGTCAAGATATAATGTAGAAGTTGAATATTGTGTGCCTTTTAAAAAGTAAGAACCCCCCGTAGGTTGACCATACCAATATATAGGATCACCTGTTGGCGAACTTGCTGTTACAGGTGTTGTTGATGCATAAGGTATTGTAACGCTATTTGGTATTGGAGAAGGTGGTGTGTGTAGTGATTGTACGCTTGTACTTGAACTATCATTAGTAGGAACATTATCATTTAATACTTTCACCCATGTTTTAATTGTAAAGGTACTGTCATGAGTTGTAACAGCTAAATTAACAGGTGTAGTAAAAGTATATACTAAACTGTCACTGATTGGAGTAGTTATAGGTTCTGTAACAACATTAGTACCACCCTTTACTTGATAACTAACATTGCAATTTCCATTAATAGTTGCAGCGCCTAAATTC
This sequence comes from Bacteroidota bacterium, assembly GCA_037134755.1. Classification (GTDB taxonomy): domain Bacteria; phylum Bacteroidota; class Bacteroidia; order Bacteroidales; family JACABE01; genus JBAXLO01. Next base: position 4,640 of record JBAXLO010000160.1, read on the forward strand.
TTAATAGTAACTTTAACAGCTTGTGTTGTAAGACCACATCCTCCGGTTAAAGCATAAGTTGATTTAAGTTGAGCATCATACATAGGACCACCTACAAAGTTCTTGCAAAATTGATCATTAGATGTATTTACATCCCCTGTTAGAGCAGTATAAGCGCAAATATTTGTTGTGCCTAAAGCTACTGTGATATTTGGCATTGTAACTGTATCTGTAGCTAAGGAAGCAATATTCCCAACATAGTTATAAGATAAAGGTGTTCCTCCATTTATTTTGTAATATACAGTCATACTAGTAATAGGATCTGTACCAAAGTTTCTTACTAAAACTTTAACAGGTATTGAAGTTGATTCTGTTTCGGTAGCTGCCGGAGTTGTAATGTCAATAACTCCTGCATCATTTGGAATCAAAAATACTTCGTAAGCACCAACACTTGGAATAGATGCTCTTGGGCGACCAAAGATATCAGTAGTAATGCTTGTTATTGGGGTAGCTGATGCTACTAATGCAGTATTGCCAGCGTTAGGGACACCCGTAGAAGTAAACATTGGATTTACTGTAAGTGAATGAGACTCCTGTGTTGTAGCAGTTCTCCATGTAGCAAGTGTAGTATAAGCAGTACTTGCTAACTTTCCTAAAGTAGTACCTGTTGATGTATAATAATCATTATAGTCTAAAGTGTAAGTTGTAGGTGCAGTAGTTATTATTATCAATGGAACACCAGTGTTGTTGCCTGATAAAATATTATTTTCGATAGTTAGATTATTATTTGCTCCATAAGTAGTACCTAAATTAACTACAGCTGTAGCGTTATAACCAACGAATGTATTAAATAAGACTTTTGTATTATTTAAACCACCACTAAAATTGCATACATAAGGAGCTGCAGTGCCACCTGCATACATAAAATTATTGAATATTAAACCTTCGGTTCCTGATGCTCCATGAGAAGTTCTTATTTCCATCAGAAGGGCACCATAAAGGTTACTTAAATAATTATCGTGGATTCTAAATTGCCCTGTAATACTATCCATATATATAGCAGAACTTGCAGTTTGAGCTGTGCTAATACTTACAGTATTGTTCCCAAATTCAAGCGCTTTGATATGTTGAAGTTGTGCAGGACGGCCATTTGTGTTGTAAAAATAATTATTATCAACAACAATTTTAGTAGTAGAGGTAGTTAAAGATGAATTAAAATATAATCCCAAATTACCATTATTAAATCTATTGTTATTAATGTTAATAAATGAATAATTTGAATTGGCAGTTGTTCTAACTATATATTGATTACTATCAGTAAATACAGTTTGAGTTCCAATTAATAAGTTATTTAAAAGAGAAATATTATTAGCTCCATTCATAAATACTACAGCATTAGCATAAGTAGCATTTGCTGGTTGTATGGTTAAATATTTAAATGTTACATATTGAGCATTATTAAATCTTACAACAAAATTAGTGGCAGCACTTGTAGCGGCATTCTTAATAATATATAAAGTACTGTCGGTTGTGGCTCCCTGAAATGTTATAGTGTTAGTTGAAGAAGTGCCAGGTATGTTTGGAATAGTAATTTGTTCAGAATAAATACCTGCAGCTACATTAAATACAACCGGACCATTGATACCACATTGTAATAAACCTGTAAGAGCATCATTAAAAGTAGCATAGTTAGTTGACCCTGGAGTGCCACCAATTGTATATGTGCCATTTAAAACTGACAAACATGCATTAAATGTCATGTAAGCAGTGTCATTTAAACTATACTCATCAGCATTACCATTTGGTAAAATAGCCCATACTTTAAGATTATATGTTCCTGCAGTTAAACTATTAAGTGTACATACATTTATTGCTGCAGTTACAGAATTAGCTGCAAGACTACCAGTCCATAAATATGTAGGTTGTAACACACCATTAAGTGAAGTATATATTGTAGCTGATGTTAATGTAGTAGTTCCAAAGTTCTTTAATATTGCCATTACCGGAACGGCAGTTCCTACAACCACCCCTCCTATTGGCGAAGTTATCTGCGAAACGCCCACATCATTAAGTAGTCCAGTTCCTGTATATTTGGTAAAGAACCAATAATATCCTGATGCTGGCATATATGAAACTACATAAGCACATGATGAGTCAACAGCTACTATTCTGTAGGTTATGGTTTTCCCCCAACCTAAGAATGGAATATTTCCTGTATACAAACTATCAACATGAGTCATTTTAACATAAGTAAATGCACCTCCGTTTACTTGATATTGTACATAAGCAGAGTCGATACCCGACACATCTTTTATATATGCTGTGATTGGGTAATTTGCAGGTGCTGAAGTAGCTGAAATAGTATCATGAACATAAGTTTGAATAGTAATAGTAGGCGCACTTAGTTCGCAAGGGCTTGCAGTTACTTTTACATCATCTATTAACCAACCGTATCTACCGGCAGCAATAGCTTGTCCTGAAGTAGTATATCTGAAACGAACCAGAACATTTGTTGCATTTGAAACAAGTGTTGAGATATCAAACTTCTCGTCTTTCCACCAAGCATTTGTTACAGCAGTGGATGTATCTCCAGACAACCAATCTGTGTAAGAGTTCTCGCAGAACTTGTTTTGAACCATAGTCCCGCTACCCTTATACAAAGTTGAGGTTAAGGTTGTCCAAGTTGCTCCGTTGTTACTTGACACTTCAACAAATCCTCCATCATAAATATGCAATTTGGCGATTTGCGAAAACTCCAGAATAATATTTGTATTCCCAACAGTGCTAAAAGGTATTGATTTTAAATAGACTGTCCTGTTTTTCTGAAGTATGTTGGTGTCCGAACGCAATCCTGATCTATAAAGATGAGTCGAAGGCGCCCATGGTTTAAAAGATACAACTACACCGTTAGAGTCGGCAGTTGAAGTTAAACTGTCTCCATAAGATGGAGCTTCAAAGTTTTCGTGAAAGACTACAGTTTGAGCTGATACAAAAGTTGTAAGCAGAACTGCAATAGCTAAAATTAAATACTTTTTCATAATGTAAATGTTATTCATTGTTATTGACCTGTTTATTATTCTTACTTATTTTTCCTATTAATTGGTTATCTAAATAACCTACAAAATTATAATAAATTTCCATACATTCATAAAATAAAATACATTTTTTCGATTTATTATTTAAGAAATATCATTTTAAACATCCTTAAATTTATAAATCGGTTAAACACAACATCTCTATTTTATGAGTTTCTTATTATATAATGACAATTATTTTTACGAAAAGGTTGTATGAGGGTTCACTTTTATTTTGTTTTATTAATATTTAAGCAAAATAAAAACTCATACTATTAAGATTAAAACAAATTTTAAGCTTTAAAGTTAATATAGAGTCTTCATAAAGTGGAAAGGTTGAAATACCGTCGTACAGTTTCAAGTACTTCTTATTTTATTTCGTATCTTTGCACATTATTTAAAACAAAACATAACAATGAGAAAGATTACTCTATTAATAATGTCCGTATTATACTTTTTTACACTTTCTAAATTAGAAGCACAATCATGTGGCGTAGCAGCTGTTTATGGTGGCGGACCTATTTATTTGCACGACACAACAACTATCCCTGAACTTAGGGCTTCAGGGTTTACCACAGTAGTTGTATGGACTATCCATATAAATACAGCCGGCGACTTGAATTTTAATGCTGAGTTTCTTGCTGTTTCTAATGGACAATATGTAGGGCATTCTGTACACCCTAATTTCCCGGCTAATATGGCTCTCTTAAAAACGCAGCCTACTTCAGTTAATAGAATTGAATTCGGATTAAGTGCTTCGGGGAGTTCTACTTTTGCTAACATCAAAACAATAATTACAGCTCAAGGCACTGGCCCTACAAGTATTCTTTATAAAAATTTTAAAGCTTTAAAAGATTCTATTCCTTCTGTTGATGCCATTAACTTTGATGATGAGTCTACTTACAATGTGGCATCATCAGTTCAGTTTTCTGTGATGCTTGCCGATCTGGGGTATAAAGTTACTTTATGTCCTTACACAAGTTCTTCTTATTGGACAAGCGTAGCCACTCAAACAAATACCCAACGTCCGGGTACTGTAGATGCTATCTTTTTGCAGTGTTATTCGGGGGGATCATTTAATAGCCCTTGTTCAAGTTGGAACTTTGGCAGCATACCTATCTATCCGGGTCTTTGGGATAGCAATAATACTCCCGCTCAGATACACACAAAGATGACTTCGTGGAAAACACAATGCGGTATCAAAGGTGGTTTTATGTGGCTTTATGATGACTTTTATGGAACAACTAAGACGGCTCAATATGCTGCGGCAGTTACTTTAACTACTGCACCTAATATCTCAGCAATGAGTACCACTACTTGCAGTGGAGTAGGTTTTACGGCCACACCGGTTAATGGAGTTAATGGCACAGTGCCTACCGGTACAACTTATAGTTGGTCAGCTCCTACGGGTATAAATATTAGCGGTGGTGTTGCAGATACCGGTTCAGTTATTAAAGGCACGCTTAAAGATACTTCAAACAGTCTTGCGACAGCCATTTATACTATTACTCCTACAGCAAATGGTTGCAGTGGTAATCCTTTTACATATACCGTAAATGTGCATCCCGCTTACAATTCTTTAAGCAATCTTTCTGTTTGTCATGGGGATTCGATTGTTGTAGGCACTCATATTTATAATACCTCGGGCATTTATATTGATTCGCTTAAAACAACATCAGGTTGCGATAGTATCATTACCACTAACTTATTCGTTAATCCAATCCCTATTGTTTTAGCAAATAATGATACTATATGTTTTGGCAAGAATGCCACATTAACTGCTTCCGGAGCATCAACTTATGTTTGGTTGGCTGATGGCATTGTGGTTTCCGATTCTAATACAATTAATGTAAGTCCGGTGCTTACCACTACCTATTATATAATAGGCAAAGATACCAATGCTTGTGTTGGGAATGATAGTGCAATTGTTACCGTAAATCCATTGCCGGCGACACCTGTTATCAGTTTAAGTGGCAACACTCTTACATCTAATGCAAATACGGGTAATCAATGGTATAACTTAGCGACAGGTGTTCTTAACAATGATACTTCGCAGACTTTTATGCCTCAACAAATAGGTGATTATTATGTAATAGTTACTTTAAATGATGGCTGTAGTTCCGACACTTCAAATGTAATTCATTATGATAATACAGGGATAAATAATATTGCTAACAAGATAGTTTTAAGCGTTTACCCTAATCCTGTTAAAGAGCTTCTTACTATCCAAACAAATGCTTATAACTCTAACCAAAGATTTGAAATAACTACTCTTATCGGGCAAACCGTATATACATCTACTATTAATAATAAAGCTATTGTAAATACTTCCGCTTTCGCGAATGGTGTTTACATCTTAAAGATATTTACTGAGAAAGAAACTGAGGTGAGAAAGTTTGTGAAAGAATAGGAAACAATTACGAATTACGAATTACGAATTAAGACAAGTAAAGACTTTTAGCTGTTTAGACTTTTAGACTATTAGGTTATCAATCTTACCTGACAGGTAATGTCATTAAGTTAAGAAAATTTCTCCGTAGGAGAATAATATCAATAGAAAAGTAGCAATACATTAAACCATTTTCCATAGGAAATTAACACAAATTTCTTCTATATTGTTTAGTTTATGTCCTCCGAACAAGGAAATACAAAGATTCAAATTATTTTCTATTGATATTTATGCCCTACGGGCAAACAATTTATTAAAATAAAAGCTATATCCTGAGCATCTATTTTATGCATGTAACGTAATTTTTTTTCAATTAAATTACTTGTTGTTTTAGATTTATCACTTATTGCAGCAGTAAATAAAGCAAGTTGTGTTTTAAAATCTGCCCCTTTATAAGTAAGATGCACAACCAAACCCTCATTTAAGATTAATTTATCTGCTGTATTATTTAAATGTAAATATAAACCACCATGAGTAGTTTCTCCTACTCCTTCATCTACACTATAATATGTATCCATTTTATTTTGTATTAATGAATTATTTATATAAAATTTTATTATTAAATTTTGCTATATATTTTTTAATAAGTATTTTTATAATTAGGATTAAAAAAATGCTCCTTTTTCAATTGATAGCTTAATTTGATAAGAATATATTTCACACAAACTATTTATAAATATCTTTATATGATACATATAGAAAGTTTTAAATTCAAAAATTCTTCGATTTTTTCGGCCTAAGCTTAGCCTGATACAGATTAGTCTTAGCCTGACCCAGGCTAAGCTTAGTCTGGCACAGAATAGGGATTAAGCAACATTGTTGAGGACTTAAATTAAGCATAAATATTAGCTAGTCTAA
>JBAXLO010000161.1:0-10734 GCA_037134755.1 Bacteroidota bacterium
GGACAATTGTAGGAACAACAAGTGCTTATGCAGGAAGTAAGATTACAGCAACAGGCTGTGAAAGTTCATCTCGCACATTAGTAACTGTAACAATCAATCCATTACCAAGTGCACCAACAGCAGGAAATGTAATTGCATGTTCTGACGGAGCAGCTCATACAGGCTCAGCTACAGCAATAAATCCAGGAACAGAAAGCATAGTATGGTACGCAGGAGCAACAGGCTCAACAACTGCAAGTGCACCATCAAGGACAATTGTAGGAACAACAAGTGCTTATGCAGGAAGTAAGATTACAGCAACAGGATGTGAAAGCTCATCTCGAACTTTGGTTACTGTAACAATAAATGCTCGTCCGATAGCAGCTATAACAAGCTCTGCAGCTACAATCTGTAATGGTGAAAGTACTTCTATTAGTGGAACAATATCTGCTAGTGGAACATGGACATTAACTTTAAATGGTTCTTTAACAACCACAGGTTCAGGAAATGGAACATGGAGTAAAAGTGTAAACCCATCAGCTAACACTACCTACACAATTACAGCTTTATCTGATGCTCATTGTACTTCAATTTCTGGTGATTTAACAGGTAGTGAAATCGTAACGGTTAATCCTCTACCTACTCCTTCTATTTCTGGACCAACAACAACTTGTGCAAATGATACTACTTCTTATACTGATACTGATGTATCGGCAGGTAGTTATACTTATGAATGGACAGTATCTAATGGAATAATTACTTCAGGTGCTAATTCATTACATGTTACTGTAAAATGGAATAGTAATTGTGTACAAGGTTGGGTAGAACTTACTAAAACTAACACAATAACTGGTTGTTCTCAAACTACAGGTCAATATGGTGTAACGATCTATTCACTACCAACACCTGTTATCTCTGGAAGTTTAACAGTTTCTAATTCTGCTACAAATTCTTCTTACTCAACTCCAAATGTAAATGGTAATTTATATTCATGGACAGTAATAGGAGGAACTATTATTAGTGGTCAAGGAACAAGTTCAATTGATATTAATTGGGGTACTTGTGGTACTTGTACAACAGGTTCCGTAGCAGTTACTGAAACTTCAATAAATGGATGTAGTGCATCTACAACAGTTAATGTAACAATTAATCAAGGTAGTGCAACTCTTACCGGTGTAGTTTATTATGCTAATGATTATTCAACACCATTAACCGGAGTTACTGTTAACTTGATTAAAGACGGATCAGTTATAGCAACTACTACAACTGGAGCAGGTGTTGTTAATATGGAACCTGTAATGGGTTATTATGAGTTTAATAATATTGCTTATGGAGATTATTCAATAAATCTATCTTCTTCAAAACCATGGGGTGGAGTTAATGCAACAGATGCTTTATTAGTTCAATTAAATGGTGGTTTTACACCGTTTGTTCAAACTATAGCTGATGTAAATGCTTCTTCTTCTATTACTGCATTAGATGCTTTGTTAATAAAAATGAGAGTAGTAGGTATGACTTCAAGTTTTGCAGCAGGTGATTGGAAATTTAATGGAAATAGCGAGATATTTACTTTCTCTGCTATTAATAATTCTAAAGATTATAGTGCTTTATGTGTTGGTGATGTTAATGAATCTTATATACCTACAGGTTTAAAAGAAACTTCATTATTATCAACTAATGAAGGTATAGAAAATGTTTCAGTTAATGAATCATTTAATTATGACATCAGAAGTAACCAAACTGCTCAATTAGGTGCTATGACTTTATTTATGAGTTATGATCAGAATCGTTTTGAAATTGAAAAAGTAAATACATTATTAGATGGCATGAAATATGTTGTTAATAATGGACAAATTGCATTAGCATGGTCTGATTTAAGATCAATTTCAGTTAATGATAATGATCCTATTATTTCTCTACAAATGAGATCTAAAGTAGCTATAAGTGATCCTACTCAAATATTTACAATTGAAGCAGGAAGTGAATTTGCAGATCCTAATGCAGTTAAATTAAATAATTATACTGTTAAGATGGCTAATGTTGCAACTACAACTAATGGTGCAAAAGATTTGTATATTACAAATTATCCTAATCCATTTACAAGTTCAACTGATATAGTTTATACATTACCGGAAACAGGTAAAGTGAAGTTAGTTTTAACTAATATGTTAGGACAAACTATCAGTACACTTGTTGATGGAGTACAATCAGCTGGTTCTTATAAAGTGACTGTTAGTACTTCTTCTCTAAATCTAACACCTGGAGTTTATACTTACAGGATGGAAGTTGAAGGAACTACAACATCATTTAGCAGAACTAACAAAGTTATCTGTAAATAATAAACTAAATAAAATTGATAACAGGCAGTTAATTTTCAATTGTCTGTTATCAATTTAATAATTAAACAACACAAAATATTTTAATGAACAAAAATTTAATATTTATGATTTTGTTCTCAATAAATACAGCCTTATCTGCACAGACAGTTAGCTTAACAATAGCTTCTGATACTGTTTGTGCAGATTCGGTAGTGTTGTTACCTGTATATGCTTCAAATATGAATGGTGTAGGAGCAATAACTATTTATATAAAATATGATAGCTTACAAATAATTAATCCTACTTTAGTAAATATTAATTCTCAACTTACAAACGAATTAACTTATACTTATGTTACCAATCCTAGTAGGTTAAGAATTGCATGGAGTAGTTTGAATTATGTGAGTTTTGCTCAGAATAAGCTGTTTGATTTGCAATTTATTTTTAATGGGGTTTCAAGCCCGTTAGAATTTACTTCAAATTGTGAAATAGCAAATAGTAATCAAATATTCCCTACTAATTTAATTAATGGAACAATTCAATCAATTAGTCCTTTGATTTTATTACAACCCCACGATACTATAATTGATGAAGGACATTCTGCCAAATTTAATTTAAATGCTAATAATGCAAATAATTATTATTGGAAAGTATGCACTGATAATGGAAACATTTGGTCAACTCTTAATGATAATAATTATTATTCGGGTACACATACAGGGAATTTGATGATTACAAATATTCCTTATACTTTTAATGGAAATAAATATCTTTGTACTGTTGAAAATACAAGTTGTAGTTTAAATACCATTTTTTCTACATTACTTGTTAATACAACAAATGATATAACAATTTCAGAAAATAATTATGATGAAACAATCTTAAAACAAAATACACCAAATCCTTTTAGTGGAAATACCTCATTTGATTATACTATTAATAGTTCAGGGAACGTTAAGTTATCCCTTTATGATATAATCGGAAATAAAATTAAGGAATTACAAAATGAATACAAAGGAATTGGTACCTATACATTGGTTTTGAATTCAGAGAACTTAAAACCTGGTGTTTTCTTATTCCTTTTAGAATTTGAAAACAATAATACAAAATTTTCTACATTTAAAAAGATAGTGAAAATTTAAATTTGAATATAAATTATATAAATATATCGGCACAAAATAGTCAATAATTAAATAGAAAAAATGATGAAAAAATTTACTATAATAGTATTGCTGATGGTGCTTCTTAAAGCAACTTTATTTAGTCAAAATGCTACTGTTAGTTTGTCGTCTGTTACTCCTAGTCCGGGTCAGCACTTTACAGTACCTTTGATAGTAACAAATTTTACTAGTATTAGTAGTATGACTTTTATAATAAAATTTGATCCCACAGCAATAACACCAGAAATAAATTCACAAGGTAAGTTGAATTTAACAAGTTTCGCAACAGGTTTTGATTTAATAAATTTTATAGGATATGTTCAGGGAGGAAATAAATTAGTAATAACCTTTTCTGAACAAACTATGCCTCCTATTGCAGATGGTACATTATTTAATTTGAATTTTGCATCCTATTGTGGAACTTCAGGTACAAGTTTAGAATTTCAGACTGGAAGTGAGGTTGGAACAGGAATAAATCCAACTACAATATTACCTGTTGTTTTTAATAATGGACAAATTAACAATGTTAACGCTAATGCTACTGTTGGAATTGGAAATATGATTTTTAATTTTGACATGGCTAACCCTTCTGTTACAGTTCCTATCTCAGTTTCTAATATTACTAGTAATGTTGGTTCTATAGATTTACATATTCAATATGATCCTTCAAAATTAGCTTATATCAAAACAATCGGAGTAGGAGTTCTTACAACTGGATTAGTCGCTAATGTAAACAATGGAATCATTTCAATTGCTTGGACCAAAAATTCAGGTGGTGTCTTATTAAATGATGGAACTATATTAAACTTAATGTTTGCTTATACTGGAACAGATATTGGCAATTTGAATTTTTATCCTTGCTGTTTATTTGGGAATGCTGCTGGTAATGGATATTTGGATGTTAAATATACTAATGGAAGTGTAAGCCCGGATTTTTCAGGTACTATTCCTGATGTGAAATTAGATTCAATTACTGCTGCTGTACAAGGACAAGTTTATGATGTTCCATTAACATTTAGTGGATTTCAAACTATTTCTCCTGATGCTATTGGTGCTTATACTTTACATGTTACTTACGATAATCCAAAACTTTCCTTTATAAAGGATACTAATAATACAAGTTCTGCTATAGTTAATGCTGTAGGCAATGTTATTAATATAGTTTGGACAAAAACTACTGCATCTAATATAAATGGACAGGCTTTAAAACTTAAGTTTAGATATAATGGTGTAGGAGCTGCAAATATTAGTTTTAGTTCCGGATGTAGTTTCAGTAATATGCAAAGTACTTTAGTTAACGTAGCTTATTTAAATGCTGCTATTATTCCAGCAACTATATCAGCTAATGCTACTATTGAAAATGTTTCTGGTTCTGTTGGCAATAATGTACTTATACCTATCGATTTTTCAGGTTTACCTGTTAATATGGGTGCAGTTACAATGAATATTGATTATGACAAAACAAAATTAACATTCATTGATGCACCTGCATTATATAATACATTTGGAGCTAGTGTTTTGTTAAATCCATCAACTCATAAAATTCAAATAGCTTGGTCTAGTACTAGTGCAACTGATCTTAATAGTACTTTTTTGAAATTAAGATTTGCTTATAATTTTGCAGGTAATGGTACGGGTGCTATCGTTTCTTTTGGTGATGGATGTGAACTTACAACTAATACTGCAACTTTAGTGCCTGTAAATTGGAATAATGGAGGTGTTAATCTTAATTCGAAGATTAGTGGAATCTTAACTTATAATAGTGATCCTAATCCAGGTATTCCACTTATAGGTTTTAAAGTTTATTTAGAATCATTATCAGGAGATAAATTAGATTCTGTAATTTCAGATGCTAATGGTTATTATGAACTTATGGCTATTAATGGAACTTATAAGATTAGCGTAACTGCATCTAATGATGCTTTTTGGTATGCAGATGATCAAGATTTATATCCTATTTATACTTATTATACTGATGGAACTCCATTACCTTATTCTAATGATCTTAGGATATTAGCTTGTGATGCTACTAATGATGGAGATGTAACTAGCGATGACTTAGCAGCTATTTATTATAAATTCACTAATGGATCAGACCCAACCTTTTTAGCGCCTGAGTTTTTGTTTGAAACACCACAAATTATTATTAATTCTGTTGCTATTAATCAAGACATATTAGGTATTTGTACCGGAAATGTTACTGGTTCTAACCCATCTCCTAATCATAATTAAAAAAAATAAATATTCACATATAATGAAAAATTCAATAAAATTTCTTTATCGTAATATTGCATTAATATTAATTGTTTTTGCATTTAATTCTTCTTACGGACAAATTGATTCTGTTCTTGTAAATTATAATTTATCTGGGCTTCATGCAGGGGATACTGTATTAGTTCCAGTTATATTTAAATCTAATGTTAATGTTGCTAATTGGGAAATTGTTTTCTTTTATAATAGGGATGTTCTTAAGTATGATTTTTGTACTTTTGATGCTATTTGGGGGACAAGTGGGAATCAACCCGGAGTATTCAATAATGGAGCATATACAGTGAGTTCTTTAGCTCCTGAAAAGCCTAATCAGATAGCAACTAAGGTAAGTTGGTCAACTGTTTCTGGAACAACAGCATATGCATGTAATCCTAGAACTGCTTTTACTTTAAGGTTTATTTTTAATGGAGGTTCTGATACTATGCAAGTAATTAATAAAAGCACATTAACCACGCAAACACAAAGTTGGTTTTCTTACTTGAAAACTGCAAGTAATGTTGTGATGACTAATACTGTTTGGAAAATTAGTGGAATAGCTTCTGGTAATAAGGTTCCAATTACTTCTTTATCTGGAGGAGCTTCGTGGAAAACAGCATCTTCTTGGGATAAAGGTCATATACCAAATACTTCGAATAGTGAAATTATAATAGCAAGTAACACTACGACACCCATGGTGTTGGATACTAATTATACAACAAATTTAAATGTAACTATTAATTCAGGTGCTGCCTTCAGTATTAGTAGCGGGAAAACATTTACTGTGAATGCAAATTTTCTTTTAAAATCTGATAAAAATAGCACTGGTTCTTTTATTCAAAATGGAACATTTAGTGCTACATCAGCAAAAGTTGAAAAATATATTAAAGGTAATGAATGGCATATCATGTCTATTCCAATTTCAAGTGAAACTGCTAATGTATTTAATGCTGCTAATACTAATAATAATGGAGACTCTATATATGTAAAATATTTATTTAATAATAGTTGGAACTGGATTTATTCTGTTAGTACAGCTTTATCTCCTTATCAAGGATATTTTGTATGGGCTGATACAATACAATTCCATCATCCTTCTCCAACACTTAATTTTACTGGTACTATTAATAGTGCTAATCAAACTGTATCTACTATTGGTGGTACTAACTGGCAAATGATTGGGAATTCTTATACTTCTGCTATAGATTGGTCAACAGTAGCTAGTAGGTCAAATGCTGCTGGCAGCGCATATTATTGTTGGAGTCCTGCGGCAAGTTTAGGTGCAGGAGCTTATGCAACATCTGATGGCACAATAAATGCAAATGGTGCTACTAAATATATACCTGCTATGCAAGGTTTTTTTATTAAATCTTTAAATACTAATGGAATTAGTTTTACAAGTGCTAATAAAGTACATAATACTCAACCTTTCTTTAAAAGTAGTAATGATTTAAATAATATAATTAGATTAACAGCATCAATTGGATCTCGTTATGATGAAACAGTTATTGCTTTTGATCAAATTGCAACTAATAATTATGATATTGCTAATGACGTTACTAAGTTAATGTCAAATGATTCAATAGTGCCTGAGATTTATACAATAGCAAGTGCAGAAGATTTAGTAATTAATAGATTTGGTGCCTATCCTTATGCTGTGCCTTTTAATGTAAATCTTTTAAAAACTGTTGGTAATAATAATATAACTATTACTGCATCTGATTTTAGTAATTTTGATACTGGAGTTTCTATTATATTAGAAGATTTATTATTAAGTACCACTCAAGATTTAAGAATTAATCCAGTATATACATTTACTGCTTCTTTAGGAAATAACTCAGGTAGATTTGTTTTACATTTTGCAAATCCTACTTATGGAGTTAATGAAATAAATAAAAGCAATGTGAGTATTTATTCTTATGAAAAAGATGTTTATATTAATACTAATGATAATGTTAAAGAAATTAGTATTTATAATATAATGGGTCAGGAAATACTTAAGAAATCAGAATTAAATAAACAAGCATTATATAAATTGACTGTTAATAACGCTGCAGGAAATTATATAGTAAAAGTACTAACTGATAAGGGTGTTTATACTGAGAAAGTGTTTATTAAATAAATAATTAGAATTTAACAAAGAAACTACATAGATATGAAAAAATCATTTAAAAAGTTATTTATAATACTCTTTCTGATAGCTTCACCATTAGTAATAAATAATGTATTAGCTGACGATCCTCCAGCACCAGGAGGTTCGCCTACATTAGGAGGAGGAGGAGCTGGTCCTGTTGGTGGTCAACCGGGTGGTAATTCTCCAATTGATGGTGGATTAAGTATTCTTATTGCTTTAGGTGTAGCTTATGGATCTAAAAAAGCTTATAGTCTAAGAAAAGTTCAAGAAAGTTAATATTTAGATATTAATTTATTGTCTTAAAAAATACAGTTGTTCTTGTAATATTTACAAGAACAACTGTATTTTTATTATAAATCTTTTGAGATAGAAGTGTTTAAATGAAATGTAACTAATTGATTAAATAAATATTTCAAAAAGGTTTTTTTATAATTTTACTTCCCACCAAAACTATTGCTTACTGTAATGTAATCAGGGTATATAATAGATATTCCAGAAACTACTATTGTTGGTTTAACTTTTAATGTAATACGTGTTGGCTTGTTGCCGGCACCTGCTAAGTTTAAACCAAAGTTTTTTACAGCATCTAAAGATCTTCCAGTTAAAACCTTTTTTAAATCAACGGATAATTGTAATGGCATAGTTGCTATACCATTGTTTGGCATTACTTCTACACGTTGGTTCATCTGACCTCTAGTCATTTCTACATTGTCAATATAAAAGATCCAAGCCATTGCATTCATCACTGCTTTTTGTTTGTTTGGATTTCTTACATCATAATTTAGTGTTAAGCTTAATGGTAATGTGTTATTAGCTAAAGCAGCTGTTATTTTAGCAATATCAAGAATGTTAATCTCAGATAAGTTTTTTACTTTTTGTACATTAACACCTGCCAATCTTATATTGTCAACAGTATTGAGTCTGAAATCGCATTTAGCGAAGTTGGCCATGCCATTAAGATCTTTTAAAACATCACATGATGAGAGAAAGATTACAAGGGATAAAAATAGAATTTTGATTTTCTTCATTTGATACGTATTATGATTATTAATAATGCTACAAAGATACGTTTAATTTCTTTATTAGGGTATATTATGAAGAGTTAATTATATTTCTTTTTAAATGAAGTTAATTTTATAATTTTGCAGGCATATATGGAAAAGAAAATTAATTATAACATAGGTATTGATGTTGGCGGGTCCCACATCACAGCTGCGATTGTAGATATTGATTCCAATCTCATTATTAAAGATAGTATTAAAACTATAGATATAGATGCATCAGAATCTATTAAAGAGGTTTTGGATAATATAATTGGATTGATCAACCATGTTAAAAGTACTTTTAACAATGGTAAGTTTAATGGCATTGGGATTGCGATGCCCGGTCCTTTTGAATATCAAAGAGGGATTTCTGCTATAAGCGGTTTGAATAAATATGATCGTTTGTTTGGTTTTAATCTTAAGCAAGCATTAGCATCTGAATTTAAACTAAAAGCTGATAATGTCCTCTTTGAGAACGATGCTGCATGCTTTGGGCTTGGAGAGTATTGGAGTAGTGATGTTAAGCCGGAAAGGCTTATTTGTATTACATTGGGTACAGGATTTGGGGCTACCTTTATTGATAACGGTCATGTGATTAAGAACCGCGAAGATACATCAAAGAATGGTGAGCTTTGGAACATACCTTTTAAAGGTGATATAGCTGAGAATATCTTTTCAGGAAGAGCATTGTTAGCTGCTTACGAAGAATTGTCGGGGGTGAAGCTTGATAATGTAAAAGAGCTGGCTGCTGCTGCTATTACTGATTTTAAAGCTCGCGAAGTATTTGGTGACTTTGCTGATAATCTTGCTGAGTTTATCAGTCCTTGGCTTAAGAAGTTTAAGGCTGATAAGTTCGTAATTGGTGGCAATATTTCAAAAGCACAATCAATGTTTCTGTCTCAACTGACATGGTTGTTACAAGATAAAGGTATCAATATAGAAGTTAGTGTCTCTACTTTGCTTGATAAGGCTGCTATTCTGGGTAGCGCTTTACTAGGTAAGTCTCAGAATATAGAAGAGAAATTACTACGCAAAAGCTCGCAAGACATTGCTCCTTTAAATCACAAAGCTACTATCGATGGTGCTTACGATATTTACCCTTCTCATAAAACAAATAAGACTATTTCAAAAGGTTTTGAAAAACTTGCTTTAGAGATTATTAATAATATGAATATTGCCATTGATGGTTATATAGGCGTGTTTTATGATGATTTTAAAGAGAAATTGGATGCTGAGATCAATAAGCTTGGTAAGAAAGCATATTGGTGGGATGTGTATTCGGCAATGAAATCTCCTGAAGCTATTGATAAGATGATAAAACCTTATCTTGGTGGTGATGATCATCTTTTCGGGACTAGATGTCCTCTTGATCTTATTGATTTCTTTGATAAGGATAAGATAAAACTTTATGATTTTAATGATAGTGACAGGATAAATATTGTAGTTGGTTGCGGCGCTTCTTTGATTATGCCTGACAGTTATCTGGTTTATGTTGATTTGCCTAAGAATGAACTTCAATTCAGGATGAGGGCGGGTAGCATTACTAATCTCGGGGCCGACAAGTTATACAGTAATAAGGCGATGTATAAGAGGTCGTATTTTGTGGATTGGGTTGTGCTTAACAAGCATAAACAACAGCTTTTATCTAAACTAAATTTAATTGTAGATGCTCAACGGTCTGATGAAATTGTTTGGATGAATGGCAATGACTTTAGAGATAGTCTTGAAGAGATAAGTCGTAATTCTTTCAGGGTTCGTCCTTGGTTTGAGCCGGGTTCGTGGGGTGGACAATGGATGAAGAGTAACATTAAAGGGCTTCCACAGGATGTGCCTAATTATGCATGGTCGTTTGA
>JBAXLO010000162.1:0-10629 GCA_037134755.1 Bacteroidota bacterium
AACTTTAGGCACTATTGTTTTCCTAAAAGTTTAATAGCCTAAACCCCTAAAAGCCTCCCCAAACTTTATAAACTTAAATTTGCTTAACCTAACATATTTTATTTATCTAAGATATAATTCTCTTCTGTAATAGGAAACATAGTTATTCTGAACTTTGTACATCCATAAGGAACTAAAGTAATGGTAGTAACTTTCTTTTCTTTTACAGGAGCATCAGGAAGAGGCTGCATTTGGCTTGGCTCCCATTTAAATTCTTTTGCCTTAACTTTTAATTGAATAGGAGCATCAGCCACCTCCCACGACCATTTGTTTATCAAAGGCTTTTTAATTACTTCAATATCCTTTAATAATTGTTTGGTATCAATATCTAAAGCATAATTAAATTTTGTGTCAGAAGCTTGCTGATTAGCGTTTAATTCAGCAATAGGCAAAGAAAATAATAACGGACCATAGCTGATACATTGATATGGATTGCTGACTTTGCTAGTACCGGCTGCAATTTGTTTGCCCAGATCATACGCTCCTTTTACAAAGTAATCTATCTGAGGATATGCATTTTCTTTACCTTGCTCAACATTTAAAGTCATGGGAAGCACAAGGATTACCTTGTCATTATTTTTCCAGATACGATTAACTTTAACAAAACCTTTTTCTATTTTCATAGAGATTGCTTTACCATTGATAGTTAAAGAAGCGTTTTTGCACCAATCAGGAACTCTAAAATACATAGGCATCTCAATATCGTTCGAAACTTTAATAGTCATTTCTATTTTATCATCAAAAGGATAGGAAGTATTACAATCAATATTTATAGCCACATTGTTAATATTCTTATTTACACAGCAAGGTCCATATAAAGTAGCAGCCAATCCATTGTCCATAGTAGCCATCCACATACTGCTTATATAATCAGGAATAGTATTGTTAACATTCCCAACACAACATAATACTTCATGCCCATGATCTGTAAAGTCCAGATCGCCTTTTCCTGGAACGGGCACAACATCGGGTAGCTTAGTATTAAATCTGTTAGGTGATTGATAATAACACATCGTTTTAAAGTCACGGGCAATAGGAGCGGGGCCTGCATTAAAAAATATCTTCTCTATTTTATCACACCACTTGCTGTCGCCTGTCAACCGAAGTCCCCATAAAAATGACCACATCGAAGTAGGCACATTACATGTTTCTATATTTCTGATACTACCTTTACCTGCTAAATATTCTTCCGAAGAACACACACCAATAGGTAGTAAACTACTCTTTTCGCCCCATTCCAAAACATTCGCCATTGCGTTAAGCTCCTTTTTATTGCCCGTCCAGGGAAACATCATTGCAGGAACCCTCATGATTTCGTAAAAGGAAACACCATGCACGCCATTGTAATCTTTATCAGGAACAAAATGATTGTTTAAACTATTCCAATAACTAACAGTTTCGGTAGTTATCTTCTTTTTACTGTATGCAATTATCGAATCTAGTATGCTCTTTTCTCCACTCATCAAAAAGGTTTCCGTCATAGCATCAATATTCGTAGTCCCTCGGTTTAATCTCATAAATTCATCTGAATTAGTATTAAGCTTAAACTTCTTATAAACCTTAACAAGTGCCTGAAGAATCTTAGGATCATGAGTTGCCTGATAATATGAAACCAAAGCTCTGCCCATCAGCCCATGTCCCCAGTTATTAAATCCATCTTTAATGATTGAATATGGTTTCCAATATATAAATGTCTCACCATTATCTAAAACTCCATCAACAACAAGATTCAAACGGCTTGAAGTTTTATTGATAAGCATAGTGTCATTTAAAATATATGCCAGTTTAACAGCACCATCTAACCAATAACTACATTGTTCCAAAGGCCAGCCTGTACCATCTTCATTAACACCTCTAGCCTGAAATCCAAATCCTTTCCAACCATTTTTATAAACATCAACATATTCATCCAAATGACCTGTAATCCCGTTTGCAGCACTCTTTGCCCAATCAAGTATCCAACCTTTGGGAGTTATCTCGCCAATCTCTAATGGTATGAACTTTGGAGATACTTTTGCATCCTTTTTATACCTATCAATTTTATTTGCTGTATAATCCATATTTTTTATTTGAGTGTGCGCTGCTGTGTAAAAAGTTAAAAAAAATAAACAAACTACTGTTTTTTTCATAAGTTTCCGCTTAATATTCATTATGTATTTATTTAATTATGAATGCATATTTAATTAAATCTATTTATTTTCTATAGGTGTATTCAAAATTTAAAATTAGATTGTAAAATTACTTTTTTTATTTAACCTAAACCATAATTATTATAGATAAATAAATATCTACATTAAGAATATTAAACCAGATTGTTAAATAATAAATTATGGATCGTAATACAAAATGTATCCAATTAGTAATATTATTATGAAAATGGATAAATTGGTTTTCTTTTTGGAATAGGGGCGTAAATTTAAAAGTTCTTTTGTTAAAGGCTTCATTTTATAAACTATTTATTGCTTTATTTGTTAAATTAATTCTGTAATAAAAGGTATTTACTCAAACTAATTTATACTGAATTGTATTAAATAAACTTTTATTATAACTTATTACACACATATTTTGTACTTTTGCACCCAAAATCTATCTAAAATGACTAAACTAAGTATTAATATAAATAAGATTGCTACTATTCGTAATGCCCGTGGAGGCAATGTTCCTGACTTAGTTAAAGTAGCTCTCGACTGCGAACGTTTCGGTTCACAGGGGATTACCGTACATCCTCGTCCTGATGAGCGCCATATTAGATATCAGGATGTTTACGATCTGAAACCGGTACTAACTACTGAATTTAATATTGAAGGTTATCCTTCGGCTAAGTTTATTGATCTGGTTACAACTATCAAACCTGCTCAAGTTACGCTTGTCCCTGATCCACCCGAAGCCATTACTTCAAATGCCGGTTGGGATACTATTAAAAATGAAGCATATCTAAAGGATTTAGTTGCTGTTTTCAAGAGCTATGGCATACGTACTTCTATTTTTATCGAAACTGATTTAAAGATGATCGAATATGCTGCTAAAACAGGCACAGATAGAATTGAATTGTATACCGAAAGTTATGCTAAGCAATACGTTATTGATAAAGAAAAAGCAATTGCTCCTTTTGTTGAGGCGGCTAAACTTGCTAACCAATTAGGTTTAGGTATTAATGCCGGCCATGATCTTGATATGAATAACTTGAATTATTTTTATAAAAATATTCCAGGTTTGTTAGAAGTATCAATAGGCCATGCCTTAATAAGCGAAGCATTATACTTAGGATTAGAAAACACAATACAATTATATTTAAGACAACTAAAATAAAGTCACGAATTACGAATTACGAAAAACATAATAAAATGAACAAGACACTATTAATAACAGGAGGAGCAGGTTTCATAGGCTCGCATGTAGTACGCTTATTTGTTAATAAATATCCTGAATACAAAATTGTTAACCTTGATAAGCTTACTTATGCAGGTAATCTTGCCAATCTTACTGATATCGAAAACAAACCTAATTACGAGTTTGTTAAGGCAGATATCGTTGATGCAGAAGTTATCAATACTTTGTTCGAAAAATATCAGTTCGATGGAGTTATTCACCTTGCTGCCGAGTCTCATGTCGACCGTTCGATAGCTAATCCAATGGAGTTTATCTTTACTAATATTATAGGCACAGTTAATTTGTTGAATGCTGCCCGTGGTATCTGGAAAGACAATATGGAAGGCAAGCGATTCTATCATATTTCTACTGACGAAGTATATGGTTCACTGGGCGAAACAGGTTTCTTTACCGAAGAAACTGCTTACGATCCACGCAGTCCGTATTCATCATCCAAAGCCAGTTCCGATCACATTGTAAGGGCTTATTTTCATACATATAAGTTGTCTGTAGTGGTCTCCAATTGTTCCAATAACTACGGTCAGTTTCAGTTTCCTGAAAAGTTGTTGCCTTTAGCTATCAATAACATCAAAAATAACAATCCAATCCCTGTTTATGGTAAGGGAGAGAATATTCGCGATTGGTTATATGTTGTTGATCATGCACGTGCTATTGATATTATTTATCACAAAGGTACTACAGGCGAAACTTATAACATTGGCGGCAATAACGAATGGACTAACATTAAGCTGATCTATAATTTATGTGAGATAATGGATCGCAAATTGAACCGCGAACCGGGTACATCTGCCAAACTTATTACTTTTGTTAAGGATAGAGCTGGTCACGACTTGCGATATGCAATTGATTCTTCAAAACTTCAAAGAGAATTGGGGTGGAAGCCTTCGTTACAGTTCGAAGAGGGTATGGAAATCACCGTTGACTGGTATTTAAACAACGAAGAGTGGCTTAATAACGTCACTTCCGGTGCTTACCAAAAATATTATGATACTCAATACGTAAAACGTTAGAAATAAATACAAATGACATTACTTGACAAACTATTTCATCCTAAAAAACTAAAACAGCCTATTGATTTATCAGTGTTGAAAACTGATATGCATTCGCATTACATTCCAGGCATCGACGACGGTGCAGTTACTATGGATGAATCCGTTGCGATGTTAAAAGAGATGTATAATCTTGGCTATCGAAAGATTATTACAACCCCTCACATTCAAGGGGAGATATTCAAAAATACTCCTGAAATTATATTATCAGGTTTGGATGACTTGCGCATTGCTTTAAAAGATAACAATGTTGATTTACAAGTAGAAGCAGCTGCTGAATATTTGTTAGACGATTATTTTGAAGAGAAGTTAAAGGAAAAAAATCTGCTCACTTTTGGTGATAATTATATATTGGTCGAATGTTCTTACTTCGCACCACATCCTAATTTGCTGACATTTATATTTAATCTACAGATCGAAGGTTACAAAGTAATCCTTGCGCACCCTGAGCGTTACAGCTACTGGTTCAATAACTTCAAGAAGTATGAAGACCTAAAGGATAGGGGAGTCTTCTTTCAGTTAAACACCATTTCATTATGCGGATATTATGACAATATGGTGAAAAAGAATGCCGAAAAGATAATAGATGCCGGTATGATCGACTTTTTGGGCTCTGATACGCACAACTTTAATTATATGGCAGCCTTAAAAAATACACAGCACGAAAAATATCTTGCCAAAGTATTAGACACCTGCAAAATTATGAACAATACGCTATAATACTATAATGAAAAAGCGAAATTCGTTTACTAAATACTAAATAAATTCTATCAATCACAGAGTGGAGTTGAAGTGATAATAAGTTAAAATGTAATTACTTTCCCTTAAATAATAAGATATCTAGTTAATTTATGAATAACTTATAATCACAGCCTCGTAGAGGCGACCAATTAGATGAAAAAAGAATTATAATCAGATAAATATTAATGGCTTCCCATTTCTATTGTTTCAATCACTTTTTCTTTCTTCAAAATATACATTCCAATACGTTCATCAGTAACCCCATCTTTAATTTTATAATTATATTGTGGGATGTCATCCTCTAAATTTGCTTCAAAATACTTAAAAAAGATAGTATCTTTATCTTTTAATTTATCAGCAATTTCAATAATATGTGTAGAGATGACAAATACACCTTTTTCTAAAGTACAAAAAGCAGAAATTACAGATAATGAAGCTTCATAAGCATCCTTTACGTTAGTTCCTCTAAACAATTCATCAAATACAACAAATATATTACCAACTTCATTTATTTGTTCAGCAATGTATTTAACTCTCAATACTTCATTATAATAATGACTAATACCTTTATTCAAATTATCCGAAAGATTTATTGTAGTAAATAAGCCATTATAGATAGATGTCTTCATATATTTTGCTGGAACAGGAAACCCAAGATGTGCAAGATAAATTGAAGTACTAATTGCTTTAAGGAAAGTGGACTTGCCTGCCATATTAGGTCCGGTGAGGAAACAAATGTTTTTACTATCTGCAATCTCAAAATCATTACATATAGCATTTTCAACAAAAGGATGAAACAAACCATATACCTGATAACAACTATCATCCGAAGTAAAAACAGGTAACGAAAATCCATGTTTATTTGCAGCAATTGCTACAGCTTTAAGTGCATCTATATCATACACTGTCTCCAAAAGCTCTCGTATATCGTTAATTTCAACCTTGCGAAAGCAATGATCTAATTTGCCAAACTCATTTGGATAAAATTTTGTTCTGTCTTTATACTCCAACACCGTTTTCAAAGGAGTATTTTCTATGATATCTTCAATCAAAAGTTTGTAATGATATATATTTTCAGGTACTTCATCTTGTTTTATAGTATCTGCATAAGCATATAAATCCTTTAGCAAAACAAGTAAGAATTTTATTCCACGGGTAATAATATAATATTCGTTTTGAGGTCTGATTTTATAAAAAATAGCCTTTAAAAAAGAGTTAGAAAAGGAAATTTTTTTAGGAGTATTTTGTTGATTTAAATAATGCTCTATAAAATAAAGACTTTCTTTATTAATCTCAAAACCATATTCATTATGCTGAAAATATTTGATGCTATCTATACGATTCTCCAATAAACTTCTATCAATTGAAGGCCTTGAAAACATAAAGTCCAGTCGTTTTTTGCCGCCAATTGATTTAGTATAATCAAAAAAGGAAAAGATTGATTTATCATCCTCATTTTTTTCGAATAACTCCAAGTCAGTAATAGTTTGTTTATCTATTTCAAATTTCATTTAATAGTATTTAATAGAATGCAAATGTACAATTATTTCTTCACCCTACAATATTTCTTGCATTTACTTATGTTATTTTTATATATTATTACCATATATTTCACTATTTTTTATAATAATTAATTTTTATGAAATAGTTAACAGCCTAATGATAGTCATTCATAAATTAGTATTGACTATATTTATATAATTTAATCATTTTATAATTATAAATTTGTATTAAATTTAAAATAAATCTTTTTTATATTAATTTAATGTATAATTTTACGAATTAATAGATACAATTATTCTTTTAATTTTATTTATTAAATAGGTGTATTTTATATTAATTAAAATGATATTTTAAAGTGTTGTAAATAAAGGTTTATTATTAATAAAAATTTCTAAAACTAATAAAATTATATGGAAAATAAATCATTCTTAGCTTTTGATCTTGGGGCAACAAGTGGGCGCACTATATTAGGAACTCTCGAAAATGGTAAACTTCAGATAAAGGAGTTAACGCGTTTCCCTAATCAAATCATTCAAATAGGAAATCATTATTGCTGGAATATATATTCTTTGTTTGAGAATTTAAAAGAGGGATTGATTGCTGCAAATAAAGAAGATGCAAGCATAACTTCTATAGGCATTGATACTTGGGGTGTTGATTTTGCTTTGATTGGAAAGGATGGTTCTATAATGGGTGCTCCTTATGCTTATCGCGATCCTCAAACTGTGGGTATTCCTGAGAAATTGTTTAAAATTATTTCCCGTAAGGAGGTGTATAATCTTACAGGTATTGAGGTGATGGAACTAAATAGTTTGTATCAGTTGTTTGCTCTTAAGCAAGCTAATAACTCACTTCTGGAAGCTGCTACTGAAATGTTGTTTATGCCTGATGTCCTTTCATATTTGCTTACCGGAAACAAGGTGGTTGAATATACTATTGCCTCTACTTCGCAGCTATTAAATCCTCGCACAAAGCAATTTGAATATCTGTTATTGAATGCTGCCGGTGTTTCTCCTTCTTTATTAGGTAAAATAGTTATGCCGGGATATGTAGTAGGCACACTTACAGATAATCTGGCAACAGAAACGGGCTTAGGTAAAGTGCCTGTAATTGCTGTTGCAGGTCATGATACTGCATCGGCTGTAGCTGCTGTTCCTGCGGATAATGAACGATTTGCTTATCTAAGTTCTGGTACTTGGTCGCTAATGGGTATCGAAGTCAAGGAGCCTATTATTAATGAAGAATCATATAATCTAAACTTTACAAATGAAGGGGGAGTGGATGGCACTACTCGTTTTCTGAAGAATATGACTGGGATGTGGATTCTTGAGCAATGTTTGAAAGAATGGAAGAAGGAAGGTGATGCCTACACTTATGATAACTTGATACAAATGGCAGAAACAGCAACAGCCTTTCAGTCGTTAATAGATCCTGACCATGTTTCTTTTTCAAATCCTGCAAGCATGACTAAATCTATAAGAGATTATTGTGAGGCTACTGATCAGGTTACCCCTTCGGTTCATGCTGATTATGTACGTTGTATTTTCGAAAGTCTTGCTCTTAAATATAGATATATACTTAGTAAGTTAAATAACTTTGCACCATTTAAAATTGAGAGACTACACGTTATTGGTGGTGGTTCTAAAAATCAATTGTTGAACCAATGGACTGCTAATGCTATAGGCATTCCGGTATTAGCCGGACCTTCTGAGGCTACTGCAATAGGTAATATAATGATTCAGGCTAAAGCATCGGGTTATGTTAATACGCTGCAGGAGATGCGTCAGATTATAAGCCAATCAGTTTCAATTGAAGTGTTTTGCCCTCATAACTTTGCTGAGTGGGATAGTGCGTATAAAAAATATATAGAAATAACTCATTTAATTTAATTAAAATTAATAAATACTTATAATATGAAAACAATTTTATTATCGATCCTTCTATCTTTAATGACAATAGCAGGAATTAGTCAGCAAACAATTATATTGCCGGCAAAGAAAATGTGTAATGCTGATTTATTTGCAAATCAATCGGGTGTATTGATCAAAAACGAATACATTGATTTAATTGAGATTAATAGATGTAGAATTTGTATAGTTCAGTTATTAAATCTTAATAATAATAAAAGTGTAAGTGCATTAAAATTCGAATTTCAATTACTTAAAGCTTCTGTTAATTTGGATGAAGATGAAGTAGATTCCTTAATGAAATGTATAAAAACGCTTCAAAAGAGTGTTTTATCAACTAAGCCTAAAACTTATACCGAAGTTATATATAGAAGTAGGAGTGGTTTTGAATTAGGAAGCTTTTTTGAAAGTGGGAGATGGAGAACTTATATGAAAATTGATTATATCGAAAAGGTAGAAGCTTCATCAGAAGTTATTTTAGAAAAAGCTGATTTATTACTGCTAATTAATACGCTTGAGCAAGCCAAAGAGAAGTTTTGAAAAAATTATGAATTATAAATTATGAATTATGAATGAAGACATAAGAAGGCTTTTAGGTGTTTAGACTATTAGACTATTAGGGAAATAAGAGTGCCTAAAATGCCTAGAGTTTGAAGTGCCTAAAATTGAAGACAAGGCTTTTAGCTTTTTAGACTATTAGACTATTAGGAAAACAAAATATTGCCTAAAGTTTGAAGTTTGAAGTGCCTAAAATTGAAGACAAGGCTATTAGGTGTTTAGACTGTTAGACTTTTAGGAAAACAAAATAGTGCCTAAAGTTTGAAGTTTGAAGTGCCTAAAATTGAAGACAAGGCTATTAGCTGTTTAGACTATTAGACTATTAGGGAAATAAGAATGCCTAAAGTTTGAAGTTTGAAGTGCCTAAAATTGAAGACAAGGCTATTTGCTGTTTAGACTTTTAGGAAAACAATCTTTCCTGACAGGTTTTTCCGCCCTTTCAGGTATAAATGCTTTACCGCTTAGCCGATTACCGGCTTAGCGGTTTTTTCTTTTCTTATCTACTAAGCGGACTAGAGCCGTTAAGCAGGAATTAAAAAAGTATAAGAAATAAGCTCACCAAAATCCTCTCCTGTTCGACAACTTCTACACAAAAAAACAGAGAACTTAAAAAACATTTTTAAGATTAGCCAAATTTAAGAAATTTCCTTGAAAAACCCTGACATTTTGTCATACTTAATTTAAATAGTGCTGATAACAAGCACTAAATTCCGAAATTAAGCCTCTTGGAGACGTCTCTAAGTCATTCGTCAACGTTGCTTATTCAAATAAGCAGTCATTTTAGGCAATATTCTCTCAAATTTAGTCAATCGGAAGAGTTGCAACCCTGACAAAATGTCAGTAAAGGACCCAAAAACACACCAAATATGCCTTTAGAGACGTCTCCAAGAGGCTAAGCGATAGAGAATATTTAGAAAACGACGTCTCCAAGTGACTTAGCGACGTAAATTATTCATTCGTCAACGTCTCCGATTCACTTCGCAATGTCTCCAATTGACTTCGCGACGTCTCTAATTGACTTAGCGACGTCGCTGATTTGCTTTGACACATGGGATATTTTTAAAGAAATAGAAAAGATTTATTCAAAAATAATAATACCTGATCCCGAATCATTTTTCGGGATCAGGTATAAATTAAAAAAAGCTTAAGTCAAGATTAAATACCTGACTTAAGCTTTTTTTGTTTCTTAAATTATACTATTGGAGTAGTACCATCTAATTTCTCACGTTTGCCTCTTAGGGCTAAATTCACCATCTCTTTTCTTTTCTGATGAATAATTACTGACAAAGCGTCATCATTACCTAAATGTCCGCTAATTGAATCGGCTGCTGAACTAACTGCTTTATAAGCTACACCTAATTTATCGTTAGCTTTTTTAACTTGTTTTATTTTAGCCTGTTCCAAAGCAGTTATTTTACCTATTTCGGCCATATAAGCTTCAT
>JBAXLO010000163.1:0-10590 GCA_037134755.1 Bacteroidota bacterium
TCAATCGTCCAAACGATTTGTTCAATCGTCCAAACGACTTAGTCAATCGTCCAAACGACTTAGTCAACCGTCCAAACGATTTGTTCAATCGTCCAAACGATTTTGTGAATCGTATAAGTAATAATATAGATCGTTTTGCATTGGTTAACAAGAGTTATGTTGAGAAACTGGGGAAACAGTTAAAAGATTTATTAAAGTGTATTGATATAAACGATTCCTACCTTTCGAATTACGAAACAATTACTGTGATTGGCAAATAAGGCACAGTGCTCCTTATGAGTGCTTTACGGAGAAGCTGTCTTCGTCATTGCGATACTGCATGTTCGGTATTGCTATGATGCCAGCAATTAGTATGTAATTATTTTTATAATTTGAAATACGAATTAAATGTTAAATAAGTATATAAAATGTAAGAAAAGACCTAAAAAAGGCACTTTTCTTGAAAGGATAGAGGCACATAGAGTTGCCGCAGCTAAGCAAAAAGCAAATACCTTGTTGGTACCAATTGCTGTTATGATGTTTGCACTTATAATTACAAATGCAACAACTGCCGAAGCTTTGTATAATGCATGGAAAAATGGTGATGAACCATCTAAAACTGCTTTTTTAAACATCATGGCAGTTCTTGATGACGGTTATTATAAAAATGGCGTTTATTATGAAGTGATAGCTAATGAAACTAGTAATAATGAATTGTTTGTGCTGCTAGGCTACCAACCTTATAAAATAGCTGTAAATCCTGAAAAAAATGAAATCAGTGTAATTAATACTGATGTTAAGGGTGAATTAGAGTTTGATTTAAGAAACTATAAAAAAGTAAAAAGCTTTGATGTACAAGGTCGTATAATTACTGATGGAGTGGTTGGAGATACAAAAGGTTTCCCCTCATTAACTGAATGTAAAGGCACTGTAGCTGGCTTTGAGTCGGGAGCACTTTATCAGGTTAGAACTCGTCCTTCATTTACTAATGGTAAAAAAGGAGAATGGTCACCTTGGGTCGAAATAAGAATAACCTAATAAGAAGTAATTGTGTGGCTTATCGGCTGACAAAAAGTAATAATTAAACAAAACTGAGTTGTTTTATAAAAGCTATTATCTTTACAAATAGTAATAGCTTTTATAAAGCAAAGTTCACATTAATACCTATTAATATTAAGATTTATTTAATTATAAATAAAGTGTTACGGATTCATTTTTACAAATAAAAATCACAACAAAGTAAAAAACCTGTGAATTATGTAACTTATTTCTTTTATTATGTAACACTTTCGTAAGTAAATAGTCAGACCTTTGCATCTTCTAATTTAAAAAGAAAGCATTTGAAAATACATATCAAATATATGGTAAGCAATCGCTGCAAAATGGCGGTTAAAGAGGTGTTGAAAAAGCTTGAATTACATTTTGTAATTATTGATTTAGGTGAAGTAGATATCATGGAAGATCTTTCTGTGGAACAAAAAGATCAACTAAGAACTGATTTACTCAGTTCCGGGTTTGAATTAATGGAAGATAAGAAAGCCATATTGATTGATAGAATAAAAAATGCATGTATAGAAATGGTTTATAATGCACCTTCGGATGATACCATCAAAACAAACTTTTCGGATTATTTAAGCGAAAAATTAGGTCATGATTATACTTATCTTTCAAATATTTTTACTGAAGTACATGGCTCAACAATAGAGCAATTCATTATTGCTCTTAAAATTGAGCGTATAAAAGAGTTTATAATTTATGATGAATTAACGATAACAGAAATTGCATGGAAGATGAATTACAGTAGTGTAGCTCATTTGTCAAATCAATTTAAAAAACACACAGGAATGGCTCCTTCAGAATTTAAGAAATTAAAAGTAAAAAAGAGAAATACAATTGATGATATCGAGAATTCGAATGAAATAAATAACTAAAATGAGAACAGAACAAGAACAAGAACCACATTACGCCAGAAGCTTGATAGAAGCAAGTTTGGATCCGTTAATTACCATAAATACAGAAGGTAAGATTACGGATATGAATGATGCATTTAGAAACATTACTAATTTAACACGCAAAAACCTTAGAGGAACAGACTTCTTTGATTATTTTACTGAGCCACAAAAGGCTAATAAAGTATATCAGGAAGTGTTTGAAAAGGGATTTGTATCGGATTTTCCACTAACACTACAAGATAGGAATGGAAAATTAACAGATGTATTATTCAACGGTTCAGTATATAAAGATAAGGAAGGAAATGTAAAGGGAGTAGTTGTTGTAGCAAGAGACATTGCTGAACAAAAATGGGCTAAAGATTTAAGAAATGCAAACAAAGAACTCGCATTTCAAAATGATGAGAAAGAAAAACGAGCAGCTGAATTAATTATAGCTAATAAAGAACTTCTTTTTCAAAATGATGAGAAAGAAAAACGAGCAGCAGAATTAAACATCGCAAATAAGGAACTAGCCTTTCAGAATAATGAAAAAGAGAAACGTGCTGCAGAATTAATTATTGCTAATAAAGAACTTGCATTTCAAAATGATGAAAAAGAAAAAAGAGCATCTGAATTAGAAATTGCAAATAAAGAACTTGTTTTTCAAAATGAGGAAAAAGAAAAAAGAGCAGCTGAATTAAGTATTGCAAATAAAGAACTTGTTTTCCAAAATAAAGAGAAACAAAAACGAGCAGCTGAATTAGGCATTGCAAATAAAGAACTTGCTTTTCAGGATGAAGAGAAAGGAAAACGAGCAGAAGAGTTAATAATTGCTGATAAAGAACTTGCTTTTCAAATAAGAGAAAAAGAGAAACAAGAGATTGCAAATATAGAACTCGAAGCAATAAGTAATTCGTTGAAATTAGCATCACAATATGCAAGAAGTCTTATAGAAGCCAGCCATGATCCTTTATTTACAATTAGTACTGAAGGGAAAATTACAGATATTAATAATGCATCAGTTAATATAACTGGAGTAGCTTATGATAAATTAATTGGAACAGATTTCTTTGATTATTTTACTAAGCCACAAAAGGCTCGAGAAATATATAAGGAGGTTTTTGCTAAAGGTTTTGTTGCTGATTATCCTCTTACAATAAGAGATGGTAAGCTTACTGATGTATTACTTAATGGGTCAGTATATAAAGATGAACAAGGGAATGTGCTTGGAGTTGTAGTTGTTGCAAGAGATATTACAGAGCAAAAAAGGATAGAGACAGAAATGATGGAAGCAAAAGTGTTTGCTGAATTTGCCACTGAAATTGCTGAAGAAGCAAAATGTAAAGCAGAGAATGCTACCTCAATTGCTAAGGATGCGGTGAAAGCTAAGCAACAGTTTTTGTCGAATATGAGTCATGAAATTCGTACTCCAATGAATGCTATAATTGGATTTACGAAAGTGCTTTTAAAAACAAATCTTTCAGCAAAACAAAATGAATATTTAACTGCTATAAAAATGAGTGGGGATGCTTTGATAGTACTCATTAATGACATTCTTGATTTGGCAAAAGTTGATGCAGGCAAAATGACTTTCGAACATACACCTTTCAAAATGGCAGTGTCAATTTCAGCTATGCTACATTTGTTTGAGACTAAGATTCATGAAAAGAATTTAAAATTAATTAAAGAATATGATAGTAATATTCCTGAAGTATTGATAGGTGACTCAATTAGATTGCATCAAATAATATTAAATCTGGTTAGTAATGCAGTAAAGTTTACAACAGAAGGGGAAATTACAGTTAATGTCAAACTATTAAGTGAAGATGATGAAAAAGCAACTGTTGAATTTACTATTAGCGATACAGGAATTGGTATTGCAGAGAATAAGATAGGGAATATATTTGAAAGCTTTAGGCAGGCATCCAGCAATACTTCAAGATTGTATGGTGGGACAGGCTTAGGTTTATCAATTGTAAAACAATTGATAGAACCTCAAGGAGGAAGCATTAAAGTAAAAAGTAAAATTAACGAAGGTTCAACATTTTGTTTTATCTTAAGTTTTCAGAAAACGAATGTTGATGCTGTGTTAGATTCAGAAATTATTGAATTAGATTTAGATATTAAAAATATTAATGTTTTAGTGGTTGAAGATATTGCCCTCAATCAATTATTAATGAAAACGCTATTAGATGAATTCGGATTTAAATGTGATATAGCATCTAATGGGAAAATAGCTATTGAAAAACTACAAACAGGATCTTACGATATAATATTAATGGACTTACAGATGCCCGAAATGAATGGTTTTGAAGCAACAGAATACATACGTAACAAACTAAATTCAAATATTCCAATAATTGCATTGACTGCTGATGTAACTACTGTTGATTTAGAAAAATGCAAGTTAGTAGGTATGAACGATTATATTGCAAAGCCTGTTGATGAAAGGGTATTATACAGTAAAGTAGTTGGCTTAGTAAAAAAGCCAGTGGCAATTAAGTATGATAATGAACAAGAAAATAATAATGAACCAAGTGATAAAATAAAATGTACTGACCTCGATTACTTAACACTTCGAACAAAATCTAATCCTAAATTAATGATGGAAATGATTTCGCTATATTTAGAACAAACACCAACCTTAATTAATGCAATGAAGCAGGGTTTTAGAGATAAGGATTGGCAAGTATTATATGGAGCAGTACATAAAATGATTCCTTCATTTTCAATAATGGGTATAAGTACCGATTTTGAAAACATGGCAAAGAAGGTACAGGAATATGCAAGCAATCAACAGCAAACAGAAGGGATTTTAGAAATAGTATTGCAACTTGAGAATGTATGTAAACAAGCTTGTAAAGAATTAGAAGAAGAGTTTAATTTAATGAAAAATAATAACTAATGAAAAAAGGAAAAATAAAACTATTTTTAGTTGATGACGATGCTGTGTTTTTAAAGTCTTTAGAAATAGATTTCACACAGCATGCTGATTTTTCTATTGAAACATTTGCAACAGGTGAGCTTTGTATAGAGAATTTAATTCACAAACCGGATGTAATTGTATTGGATTATTTTCTTGATGGAATTGTAAAAACTGCAATGGATGGAATAGAAACGTTAGATCAGATAAAAGCTTTTGATCAGGAGATTCCTGTAATAATGTTATCAAGTCAGGATAAAATTGATGTAGCAATAAACTGTATGCATCACAAAGCATTTGATTATGTAGTAAAAAGTGAAACAGCTTTTGTTCGTTTACAAAAGATTATAACTACTATCTTTCAATATAAAAAGATGGAAAAGGAATTGAATTGGTATATGGAAAGGATGTAATAGTTTTTGTATTAAAAAATGTGTGAATGATGTAACTCTTATCTGGAATTATGTAACTTTATCCAAGGTAATTGGACTTACCTTTGCATTGTGAAAATTCATTCACAAATAAATATTATAACAATGAAAAAAATAATAATTTCGCTTTCTATTCTTTTATTTTTGAGTCTAAGTCTTTCTGCTCAAAAGAACAATTATTCTGAAAAATATGGAGGGACTTTAAATTTAGGAGTAGGTATCGGAGGGTATTCAGGATATTATGGATACGCTGGGAGTTCGTTGCCTGTTTTTAACATTAACTATGAATTTGATGCAGCTAAAAATTTTACATTAGCTCCATTTCTAACTTATTATTCCTATAGTAACAGTTACTATTGGGGTGATCACAATAATCCTTATAAATATTATAATTATCACGAAACAGTTATTCCAATAGGTGTTAAAGGTACTTATTATTTAGATCAGTTATTTAAAGCTAATTCTAATTGGGATTTTTATCTGGCCGGTTCTTTAGGATTTGCAATAGTAAGCTCATCATGGGATAGTGGTTATAATGGTGATGTAAATTACTATCATCATCCAAATGCATTATTCCTAGATATACACATTGGAACCGAATACCATCTAAGCAGTAAAATTGGAATCTTTCTTGATGTTTCAAGTGGTGTTTCCACAATTGGTTTAGCAATTCATTAATCTTAATACAATAAATAAATGTCAAAAGAAAAAGAGGGCAAAGAAAAGTCGAATAAGACAGCACCTACCATGAGCTTAAAAGAAAAAAGAATCGCTAAAGCTGCAAAGCGAGATGACAAGAAAAAAGCAGGTAGCTTATAACTTGCATTAAATTAGCATGTCATTGTAATATAGAAGTGTTAATCATTATAGAAACACAAATTAACACTTCTATTTTTTAATTATCAACAATTATAATCTAATAATTTTACTTATAATAAAAAGACTATGAAAGCTACAAATAAAGAGGAGTGGAGTAATTTGCAAAACTCTTTAAAAAATAAATATCCTCAACTAACAGAAACTGATTTGAAAATAAATAATGATTGTGAAGATAATATGTTGAGAATGGTTGAGTATAAATTAAGAATGACAAAAATAGAGTTGCAGATTATAATTGAAAAATTTTAATTAACTAATAAAAAATATCATGAACTACTTTTATTTAATAATCCCCATAGTGTTTATAATACTTTCAGGGATAAGAATTATAAGACCAACCCAAAGAGGTTTAATCGAGAGATTGGGTAAATATCATCATTTTGCTATGCCGGGGTTTCATTGGATTATTCCTGTGATTGAACGATTGTATATGGTGAATATTACTGAACAAATGGTGAATGCAGATCCACAGGAAATCATTACTAACGATAATCTTAATGCCAGTGTAGATGCACAGGTTTATTTTAAAGTTAAAGATGATGAAGAAAGTGTAAAAGGATCTCAATATAATGTAAATAATTATAAATGGCAGATCGTAAACCTTGCACGTACAACTCTTCGAAACATAATAGGCACTTTAACATTAAAATCTGCTAATAGCGAACGAGGAAAGATTAACTCTGAGCTTCATAAAACACTTCTTTTAGAAACTTTAACTTGGGGTATTGAAATTGTAAGAACTGAATTGAAAGAAATAGATCCCCCAAAAGATGTTCAGGAAACTATGAATAAAGTTGTGAAAGCCGAAAACGAAAAAATAGCTGCTATTGATTATGCATCTGCAAGGGAAACTGTTGCTGATGGTGAAAAGAGAGCAAAGATTAAAGAAGCAGAAGGGTTTAAACAATCTAAAATATTACATGCCGAAGGTGAAGCCGAAGCTATTAGACTGGTAAATGAAGCTGCTGATAAATATTTTATTGGAAACGCACAGTTACTTAGAAAACTGGAAGCTGTAGAAGTATCTCTTAGTGCAAACGCTAAAATTGTCATCCCAACGGGTTCAGAATTAGTAAATATTATAGGTGAGATGGCAGGAATAATTCCATTAAACAAAAAACAATAATATGATAAATCTTAAATGATTTATCATATTTATAAATTAATTAATAAAACACAAACGAATATGAAAACAAAAAAGATATCAAAAGTATTGATTGCATTGGATTATGATCCAACTGCACAAAAGGTAGCTGAGATAGGTTATTCTTATGCTAAATCTATGGAAGCTGAAGTAATATTGCTCCATATAATAGCAGATCCGGTCTACTATTCATCAACGGAGTATTCCCCAATAATGGGGTTTAATGGTTTTATGGCAACAGTTCCTTTTCAATATAATAATGTTGAAGCTTTGAAGGAAGCATCCTTAAGTTTTCTAAATAAATCAAGACATCATTTGGGCGATGCTACAATTAAAACAGTTGTGGAAACAGGTGATCCTTCGGAAGCTATTTTAAAAGTTGCAAAAGAAATGCATGTGGATATTATTGTTATGGGTTCGCATAGCCGTAAATGGTTGGAAAATATTATTATGGGGAGTGTTACAGAAGCTGTTTTACGTCATACTTCTATACCTCTTTTCATTATTCCTACTAAAAAGAAAGCATAACAACATCTCCAAAGAAGAAATTTTATAACAAAAGCTTCATCAAAAACCATGATGAGGCTTTTTTTGACTAATTTTAAATGTGTGAATGATGTAAGCTTTTTTATTAATTATGTAATACTTTAATGTGATAACTGAAGTACTTTTGTATTATGAAATTCAATAGAATCATGACTAATAATAAGCTTAATTTGAAATCAAAATTAATATTCATTACCTTATTTATTACTTTAGCTATGTTGACTTCTTGCTCTAATAAAATAATAGGGACATGGATAATACAAAGGTACGATATTGCAAAACCAGAACAAAAGAGTGTTTCGTTTTATAACATTGGCATCATGAGATTTGAGGAAGATGGAACTGGGAGTAATAATACTATATATGATATTGCAGGAGTTAAAATAATAGATAGGTTGCCTTTTAAATGGAAGTCAACAAAAAATAATATTACGATCATTAGTAAAGGTTCAGAGTTTTCTAGAACATGGATTCTTTTGGAGAATAAAAGGAGATCTCAAAAATGGGAATCAACTAACGACAGTAATCAAGTTCAAACATTAATACTTACAAAAAGAGGTATGACATCATTTACAATAAATACAGTTAATTAAAATGAAAACAAAAGAAATAAAAAAAGTTTTGATTGCAATGGATTACGATCAAAGCGCACAGAAAGTAGTAGAAGAAGGTTATGCTTTAGCTAAAACTATGGGAGCTGAAGTGATATTGCTACATGTAATTGTTGAACCTGTTAATTATACATCGCCAGGACATATTACAATAATGGGTTTTGCAGGTGATACAGAAGTAAATACTCTGCAAATTGATAATGTAGAGGCATTGAAAACAGCTTCTATACAATATCTTGATAAAGCAAAGCATCATCTGGGGGATGAAACTATTAAAACAATAGTTGAGGAAGGTGATTTAGCTGAAACAATATTGAAAGTTGCAAAGAAGATGCATATAGATGTTATTATAATGGGTTCGCATAGTAAGAAATGGTTGGAAAACATACTTCTAGGAAGTGTAACCGAAAAGGTTTTGAATCTTACAACTATTCCATTATTTATTATTCCAACTAAAAGGCATTAGGAATATAATTACAAATTCGAATATTTTGGTTTTTGTAATTCTAAACTAATTGACACAACATATAAATAATGCACACTGCCTGATTAATCTAATTTAAAATACACATGGATTTCGTAGATTATTATAAAATATTAGGGATAGATAAAACGGCAACAGCTAAGGACATAAAAGCTGCTTACCGTAAGTTAGCTAGGAAGTATCATCCTGATTTAAATCCTAATAATAAAGATGCGACTAAGAGTTTTCAGCAGATTAATGAAGCAAATGAAGTGTTGAGTGATCCTGAAAAGAGAAAGAAATACGATGAATATGGTAAAGATTGGCAACATGCTGATCAATTTAAGAATGCTAAACAATATCAGGAGCAATCTTCAAATCAACGTGGTGCAAGATATTCAGGGGCACAATCTGAAGGTGATTTCTCTGACTTCTTCGAATCAATGTTTGGAGGTTCGGCCGGCAATAGAAGAGGTAGGCAGGCTAAATACAGAGGTGAAGATTATAATGCAGAATTACATCTAAATCTTATCGATGCATTTAAAACTCAAAAGCAAACACTAAACGTTAATGGACACAACATACGGATTACCATTCCTGCCGGTATCGAAAACGGACAAACTATTAAAGTTACTGGTCATGGGGGTGAGGGAGTAAATGGTGGTCCTAATGGTGATTTATATATTAAGTTTTCTATAGCCAATCATCCTAAGATTAAACGTCTGGGAAATAATTTATATACTACTGTTGATTTGGATTTATATACAGCAGTGTTGGGCGGAGAATTGATAATAGACACTTTAAGTGGCAAAGTTAAGCTAAAAGTTAAGCCGGAAACTCAGAATGGTAGTAAGATTAAATTAAAAGGAAAGGGTTTTCCTGTTTATAAACAAGCTGATGAGTTTGGTGATTTGTATGTTACTTATAACATTGTTATCCCAACTAACTTAACTGATAAACAGAAAGAATTATTTACCGAGATCTCTAATTTATAATTAATATTGTAAGCAATGCAAACAGAAAATTTAATATCCATTGATGAATTCTGTACCAACCATAATATAGAGATTTCATTCATTAGCTCGTTACACGACAAAGGTTTAATAGAAACTACTCTTGTTAACAAAACTATGTTTATCAACAAGGATAATCTTAAACAATTAGAAATAATTGTTCATTTTTATAATGAGTTAGATATAAATCTGGAGGGTATTGAAACTATTAATCATTTGCTGCTAAGGATTAATGCTATGCATGATGAATTAACAATGCTTAGAAACAAACTGAGTTTGTACGAATAAAATTACGAAGAGTATTTGGCGATTTAGTGATTTAATGATATTGTGATTTAAGAAATCAAAAAGCACTCACCAAACAAATGATGAGAGCTTCTTAATTGTTTTTAATTCTTAATTATTAAATTAGTAATAATGCAACAATTAAAATAGGTAACAGTCTAGACTTCTAGACTCCTGAGATAAAATTATTTACTAAAAATAATTAAAAATAAATTTCTAAAAAAATTAGAGTCAACATGGCGAAAAATTATCGACCCTAAACGAGTTTAGAGACGATATGCTAAAAAATTATTGACCCTAAACTTGTTTAGAGGCGATCTGCTAAAAAATTATCGACCCTAAACTTGTTTAGAGACGATCTGCTAAAAAATTATCGACCCTAAAC
>JBAXLO010000164.1:0-10497 GCA_037134755.1 Bacteroidota bacterium
ACTTCTCTGTTTTGATTTCATTTTTTACTTTTTACTTTTGCCTTTTTACTTCTTTAGTCTCTATTTTATATCCAATTGGGTTTCTTTGTTCTCCTAAGCTTTTCCTTTCAGATAATTCTGTGAGAGCAATATAAATATCATTAAATTGCATATTTGATTCTAACATAAAACTTTCAAATTTAGCATTAAGTTCGGCAAACCCAAATGAGAACTGACGAAGCATCACAAAAGCCCTCATTATTGAAATATTAACATTGATTGCCACTTCAGAATTTAATATCCCACTTAACATAGCTAGACCTTGTTCTGTAAATGCATAAGGATGTTTTTGTGTCCCTCCTCTTTTTTCTATCTTTGAAGTCACAAATTGTGACTTCAAAATTATCTATTCACTTACTTCAAGTCGAAACATAAAATCAGTGGGGAAACGCTGTATATTTCTTTTCACAGCTTGATTTAAAACTTTTGTCTGAACATCATAAAGTTCAGCTAAATCGAAATCCAGCATCACTTTTTGTCCTCTTATTTCGTATATCTTATTTTGTATTATCTCTAAATTCATTTTATTTTTACTCTTCCTTTGTATTTATGCTTACTCACTTTATCTTTCCTTTTCTCATTTTCTTGTAAATCTTTTAAGTATTAAAATAATTCTTAATTTTTTAGTTCAAAACCCGACCTAACCTCCCCTTAAAGGCTACTCTTTATACACATCTTTTTCATTGATGAAATGAATTATACTTTTATGTTTTTTTGTCTTAGGATAGACCTCAAAGAATTTATGCTACAAAACAAGATAAAAAAAACAATTCTAACAATATATAAATAACCACTAAAGTGAGCAATCCACGAATCCCGACAACGAAAACTTAAATAATGTATAAAAGTTTATTTCGGGATGGCTTGGGTTGCGTTCGTTTTTTTAATTGTAGTTTTGAAGTAAATTATTTGAAGTCTTGACTTTTGTTACTTTTGGTCAAGCAAAAGTAAATAAAGAATAAAAAAGAATAAGGTTATTTATACAAACAATATATAATCCTCATATATTTAGAATTATATAAAGATGTGTATAAAGAGTAGCCTTAAAGGAGAGGAATAACACAAATATCTATCTTTTTCCTTAGTTTACATCTTCGCATAGACGCATTTTCGTTCATCACTTAATATCTTCGTCACTTCAATCACAAAACCTGCTTTTCTCTCCTTTCGACTAAGGTCATAGAAATAATGAATGGAGCTTATTTTACAGACATTTAAAATATTTTTTCTTGGAATATTTTATTAAATAAAATTATCGTAATTCGTAATTTGTAATTAATTTAAAGACTCCAGTAAGGTATTGTTTTACTAAAAGCTCTATACATTCCTTTTACATCTACAAGAATACCATCTTGCTTTAATCTATTTCTAAAGAAATCATAATTAAGATCTTTAAATGGAATATGCGATACAGCAACTATTATAGCATCATAAGAACCGGAGGTGTTATCCATTACGGCCTTATAATCACTTAACTGAATATCGTATTCATGTTTAAAATCTGCTACATTAGCATGTGGATCTACCATCTCAGCATTTACACCATAAGATTTTAACTCTCTGAAAATATCGGGAACTCTTGAATTACGTATATCTGCAACATCTTCTTTAAAAGTAGCACCTAATATAAGTACACGTGTTTGAAGTATATTCTTTCCGGAAGCTATCATTTTTTTTACTGTCTGCTTGGCTATATAAAAGCCCATAGAATCATTTACAGCTCTACCTGATTTTATTACATTAGTATGAAAACGCACTTTACTTGCTTTGTAAACCAAATAATATGGATCAACGCCTATGCAATGACCACCTACTAAACCAGGATAGAACTTCAGAAAATTCCATTTCGTACCAGCAGCTTCTAAAACCTCATAAGTGTTTATTCCCAATCGATTAAATAATATAGATAGTTCATTCATAAAAGCTATATTGATATCACGTTGTGTGTTCTCAATAATCTTAGCAGCTTCAGCTACTTTAATGCAAGATGCTCTATGGATACCAGCTTTGATAATTAATTCATAAACTTTTGCAATTATATCAAGTGATTCATCATCACAGCCAGAAACAATCTTTTTTATTGTCGTTAAAGTATTTACTTTATCACCCGGGTTAATACGTTCAGGAGAGAATCCTACTTTAAAATCTTCAACAAATTTTAAACCTGATAATTCTTCTAAGATAGGGATACAATCTTCTTCTGTTGCACCCGGATATACAGTAGATTCATATACTACATAATCACCTTTTTTCAGAACCTTACCTACTGTTCTCGTGGCAGATAATAATGGTTTAAGGTCAGGCATATTACTGTCATCAATAGGAGTTGGGACAGCAACAATATGAAAAGTAGCTTCTTTTAAATCCTCAGGTTTTGAAGTAAAGACTATGTCACAACCTTCGAAATCAGAAGAAACTAATTCTTCACTTGGATCTATATTGTTTTTCATTAGTTGTACACGATCTTCTCTGATATCGAAGCCTATTACAGGCATTTTTCTTGCAAATTCTAATGCAATAGGTAGTCCAACATAACCCAGTCCTATTACAGAGAGTTTTGTTTCATTTTTAATTAAACTTTCATAAATATTTTTCATTGATAACAATATATGTTTAAAGATTATTAATTATGTGTTTGTTTTACTATAAGTATTAACCTTCTAATAAAATAAGTTCTTTTTCAGTATTTAACTTGTCTTTTTGAAGGGTCATATTAGAATCATGTCTTCTGTAAAAGAAAAGAGGCTTGTCTATGTAAGCTATATTCTCCTCATGGAATTGTTTCCAAACAATAGTTCCATCCTGACAAGAATATTTTTCATTGTAACCTCCAATTGATCTTAAGCTTTCTGTTGAAATAGCCATACAAGCACCATGTGGAATTTGATCTTTTATAGATTTATTCTCTTTAACTCCCTCAATCGAAATTATATTTC
Organism: Bacteroidota bacterium; assembly: GCA_037134755.1. Taxonomy (GTDB): domain Bacteria; phylum Bacteroidota; class Bacteroidia; order Bacteroidales; family JACABE01; genus JBAXLO01. Next base: position 2,976 of record JBAXLO010000164.1, read on the forward strand.
CTTCTTCATCAGCTAAATTATATGCAGAAAAGATATATGTATAGTCTTGTTGATAAATAAGATTTGCAAAGCTATGTAATGAATCATTACTTAAAAAGTCGTCAGCATCAAGTCTTATCAGATACTTTCCTTTTGCACGATTAAGAGCAACATTTAAGGATTTCATCATACCCATATTCTCTTGTTCAATTAATTCAAAAGAATATTTCTCTTGCATACTGCGAATGATTTTTAATGAATCATCTGTAGAGCCATCATCAATCAAATAGAATTCAAAATCTTTGAATGTTTGATTCATTACGCTTTCTATTGCTGCTCCTAAATACTTACTATAGTTGTAATTTAGAATGTATAAAGAAAATAAAGGTTGGTATTCTGTAGAAAGCATTTAATAATTGGATAGATAGTAATTCAGTAAAAGTAATTTATTCAATAAAGTTCCTAGACAAACTCATTAACTATTTTCAGTTTTTTGATTAATGCTTTTTTCTGATTGAGATGAATAACGACCTGTACTTTCTATGGCACGAATTACGATATCTTTTACATTTTTATCCGCACTTTCATTTTTCAAATTTAATTGCTTTATTTGTGACTCAAGGTTATTTATTCTTTGTTCCAAAGTTTGAATAACTTGTTCTTTTAACTTTAATTCGCTTTGGTAATCTTTCTGTTGTAACTCTTTTTCAAACTTAAATTGAGTTGAAAGTTTAGCAGTAATTTCATTTTCTTTTTGCTCTACTGCTTTTTGAATTTCAGAAGGGAATTGTTCTACTTTTAGTTTTATTTCCTTAAATTCTGATTCTTTAGCTAAAATTAGTTGTTCCCTTTCATTAAATTCTTTTTCAAATGAAGTTTGTTTTTCATTTAGATTCTTTTCTATTAATGTTCTTTTTTCGTTAAATGAATCTTCATCTTTTTTCCTTTTTAAATTTAAATTATAATTGTAATCTTCCTCTTCTCTCTTTCTTTCCTTAAGAACTTTCTCTTTTTCTTCTTTTATTGAAAGTTCATAATTCGCTTTTTCTTTATCCCAAACTGATCTTTTCTCAGACATTTCTTTTTCAAAAGTATTTTTGATATCTTCTATCTCTTTCTCAAAAGATATTTTCTTATTTTTTTGAGCTTGAATTATCGCTGCTAATGAATCCAATTCCGGAGTAATCTGATAAATATTTTGCAGATTCTCTTGTTCTATTTTAACGGCTTCAGTTAAGTTATGTAGTTTTTTATTTTCTGAAGTTACAGAGTCTTCAATTACATCTAAAGATTTGCTAATAGAAAGCTTAAGTTCAGCAATGTTTTTTACAATTGCTTCCTGACTATTATCTGATGCTATCTTCACGATTTCTTTTCGAGTTTCAACTTGCTTTTCTTCTTGAATGTTTTCAGACTTATTTTCTTTAATATTCTCAAGCATTTCATTATAAGCTTCGAGAATTTCAGTCTTTGAACTTTTAATGTTAATTTCTTTTGCCATAGCTTAAATTAATTTTAAGATTAGAAAATATTATTTAATTGTATTTAGAATTAATAAATTACTAATTAATCACTTAATCTTTCTTTAAAACATTTTTATTCTCAAATCTCCAGGCACTCTTCATCATATCTTCCAGACTTCTGCTTGCTTTCCATCCTAAAGTATTAATTATTTTTGTAGGGTCAGCCCATATCTTTTCTATATCTCCTTTTCTTCTATCTTTGAATTGATAATTTAATTTTAAGTCGTTTACTCTTTCAAATGTATTAATAATATCTAATACTGAATAACCTGTTCCAGTTCCTAAATTAAAATATTCTATTTCTCCTTTACCTTTTTTATCTAATAGATATTTAAGCGCATAAACATGTGCTTGTGATAAATCTGAAACATGAATATAATCACGGATTGCAGTGCCATCTGGTGTATTATAATCGTTGCCAAATACATTTAAATATTCTCTTATTCCAAGAGCTGTTTGTGTAACATAGGGAATAAGATTATTTGGAATACCCTGTGGACGCTCTCCTATAATACCACTTTCGTGTGCTCCTACTGGATTAAAATATCTAAGTGCAATACAATTTAATGAAGTTGTTTTGCAATGATCATCTAGGATTTCTTCAGCTATCTGTTTTGTGTTCCCGTAAGGAGATTCTGCTTTCTTAATTGGTGTATCTTCAGTTACTGGCAATAAATCTGGTTCACCATATATAGTACAAGAGGAAGAAAACACAATACTGTTAATATTTTGCTCATTTATTCCTTCCAAAACATTCATTAAGGAATCTAGATTATTGCGATAATATAATAATGGCTTATCAACGCTCTCGCCTACAGCTTTCAGTGCAGCAAAATGAATTACAGCTTTTATGTCTTTATTTCGAGAAAAGAAATCAAGTGTGGAGATTCTATCAGTAAGATCAATCTTTTCAAATATAGGTTTTATTCCTGTTATTTGTTCGATTCCTTCTAATACATCTAAATCAGAATTTATAAGACTATCAGCTATGATTACTTCATAACCGGATTGAATTAACTCAACAACGGTATGAGAACCAATATAGCCGGTACCACCTGTAACCAGAATCTTCATACTTATATTTGAATTATTATATTATGTTGATAACTAAGTTAAATATCAATGAATATTGGATAGAGTTTACACAGCTTCGCCACGTCAGTTACATGATAGAAACATATAATGACTGTGGAAATACTTCTGCAAAAATAACAATAATATGTTAATAAATGTTTAAATCTTCTTTATTTTTTAATATCTTCAATTCACTTAAAGGGATATTTACTGAAATTGAATAACCAACCTGATCAATTCGAACGATAACTTTTTTATTACCTTTTATAGATATTAACTCTCCTTCTAACCCAATTAACACTCCAGATATTACTCTAACCCTATTACCTTGCTTAAAGTTCTCTGTTGAGATTTCAATTTCCTTTTCAGATTCTAATAATTGTTTTAACGAGTTTATTTGCCATTCAGGTATAGTTGCAGCTTTCCCTAAAAAGAAGATAAACCTAACAGCTCCAACTGTATTTAATACATTAAGATAATCCTTATATTCGATCTTAACAAATACATAAGAATTAATTAATGGAATTTCAACCCACTTTTTGCGATCTTTCCATTGCCTTAATCTTTTTTGAAGTGGTAGATAGGCTTCTATTCCTTGTTCGAGTAATCTATCTAATACTTTCTTTTCGGCACGGGGTTTTGTATATAATGCATACCAATTAGAAGCCATAAGTCTTATTATTCATAAATAAATCTTACTAATATTTATTTTTTTATCGATAGAAAGTATATTATTTTATTAATGTTGTTATCTAAAAACATCTTTCTATAAATTAATTTTACAAAAGTAATATTTTTTATCTAAACAGAATAAATAAAAAAAGGTTACATTTTCATGTAACCTTTATAAATATATGTGGGAATTACTGGGGTCGAACCAGTGACCCCCTGCTTGTAAGGCAGGTGCTCTAAACCAACTGAGCTAAACTCCCATGATTTCAAATCAGAGTGCAAAATTAATTATATTTTTCATATTTGCAAAATAAAAAGCAAAAAAATCATCTTTATTTTAACATTATTAATTAAACTTTGTATTTTAGTATATTATTTTAACCTTTATCTAATAGTATTTGTTAATTTTGTACTGGCAAAAGCAATACATTTTAATACATGTTTAATAATAAAATATTGAATACAAATAAAGTTTACTTAATAGTCTATATGTTTCTTCTAATAATATTATTTAGTTGTAATTCTGCGCGCAAATTACAATCAGATCAGTATTTGTTAAAGAGAAATAAAGTTATTGTTAATGATATTACTGTAAATACTGAAGGAGTAAAAGGGCTTATTAAACAGAATCCTAATAAGAAATTCCTTTGGTTGAAACTAAAACTTGCTTTTTACAATCTTGCTAATCAAAAAAGTGATAAGTGGCCGAGTAGTTGGTTGAAGAATATTGGTGAACCTCCTGTTATACTCGACACTAATTATACAAATAACACCCTCAAGCAAATCAGTATTTATCTTGATAATCATGGTTATTTTAAATCTAAAGTAGAGAAATCAATTAAATATAAGAGAAACAAAAAGGCTGTTGTTACCTATAATATTATAGCTTCAACTCCTTATGTCTTAAGAAAAATTGATTATATCTTTCATGATGATACGCTTAAGAATCTTATAACGTCGAACGAATCGGCAACATTTATTAAAAGTAAAGATAATTATGATATTGATAATTTAGATAAAGAAAGAGATAGAATTACTTCTTTTCTTAAGAATTCAGGTTATTACGCCTTCACCAAAGAATTTATTATTTATAAGGTTGATAGCAATCTTAATAATAATAGTATTGACCTTACGATGATCGTTAAAAACCCTGTTTATAAGCCCTCTTACAATCCTGATACTCTTGTGAGGGGCAAACACAAAAGATATTCTATAAAGAGTGTATATATTTTTCCTGACTATAATTTGTTAGGTAATGATACTATTAATAAGGATACATTATTATATAGTATTCATCAGCGGGGGGATAATAAACAGTTTAGCGATTATTATTTTATCTATAATCATTCATTAAAGATAAAACCTAAATTGCTTACACAATCTATTTTTATCAGCAATAATAATTATTTTAATCCTGTAGATGTTGAGCAAACTTATAATCGGCTTGCCGATTTAAAGAATTACAAGTTTATTAACATCAATTTTGAGGTGTTGCCTCTTGATTCAAATGCTGCTAACAAAGATGAACGACAGTTGCAATGCAATATCGAACTTAGCAAAAGCAAAGTTAACTCCATGACTTATGAGTTTGAAGGCAGAAATTCATCAGGAGACTATGGTATTGCCGGTAACTTAATCTATCAAAATAAAAATATGTTTCGGGGTGCCGAGATATTTAATCTAAAACTTAAAGGTGCGCTTGAAGTACAGAAAGTGTTTTTTGAAAGCAAAGCACTAAATAATGTGCCTTTCTTTAACACCTACGAATATGGTGCTGAAGCCAGTTTAGAGATCCCTAAATTTCTTATCCCTATAAAGCAAGAGTTCTTCCCTAAATACTTTAAACCTAAAACTACTATCTCAGGTGGTTATAATTATCAAAACCGTCCCGATTTTCAACGTACAATCAACAATCTTACTTTTGGGTATAATTGGAAACAATCAAAGTACGTTCAGCATATATTAAATCCTATCGAAATTAATTCTGTTAAGATTTACACGGACTCTGCTTTTCAATCCCAGTTGAATGCTTTAACTGATAAACGATTGAAAAATCAATATACTAATCACTTTATCCTTGATCTTAAATACAGTTTTATTTATAGTGATCAGGATCTTAACAAAAAGAAAGACTTTTCGTATTTCAGAGCAACTGTTGAGCCTGCGGGCAACTTTCTTAATGGTATGGATCTACTGTTTAATGTTAAAAAAAATACTGATACTGTTTACGAAGTATTTAATCTGGTATATTCGCAATATATAAGATATGATATGGATTTTCGACATTATGTATATCTTAATCCGAAGAATACCTTTGTATTTCGTGCCGTTGTTGGCATTGGTATTCCATACAGTAATTCGCGTGTGCTTCCTTACGAGAAAAGTTTTTTTGCGGGTGGTACCAATGATATACGTGCCTGGCCGCTTCGGGCTTTAGGGCCTGGGGCTTATAACAATAGTAACGCTACTTATTTCGATCAGATTGGTGATATATTATTAGAGTTAAATGTTGAAGAGCGTTTCCCTATCTATAAATACCTTCAGGGTGCAGTGTTTGCCGATGCTGGCAATATATGGCTCTACAAACCAAATGAACAACAATTCCCGGGGGGGGAGTTTAAGTTTAACACTTTTGTTAGTCAGATTGCTGTAGGAACAGGTGTAGGTTTAAGAATTGATCTTTCGTACTTTATTATACGTGTTGATGCTGCTTTGCCACTTAAAAACCCTGCCAAACCCGAAGGTCAAAGGTGGCTTATAGCTAAAGAGCAGCTTAGGAACTTTGTTTTAAACTTCGGCATAGGATATCCTTTTTAAGAAGAGTGCCTAAAGTTTGGAGTTTGAAGTGCCTAAAATTGAAGACAGGGCTTTTAGCTGTTTAGACTTTTAGACTTTTAGGAAATAAATAGTGCCTAAAATGCCTAAAATAAATAGTGCCTAAAGTTTGAAGTTTGGAGTGCCTAAAATTGAAGATAAGGCTTTTAGGGGTTTAGACTGTTAGACTTTTAGGAAATAAATAGTGCCTAAAGTACTTAAAGTGCCTAAAGTTTGGAGTTTGAAATGCCTAAAATTGTAAGAGGCTTTTAGCTGTTTAGGCTATTAGGAAAACAATCTTTCCTGACAGGTTTTCTTATCCTGTCAGGTGTAATTCTGAAAAGGCTATTATACCTGTCAGGATGAAAAACCTGACAGGATGGACATTATAAAAAAACCTTCACCATATCAATGATGAAGGTTTTTTTATTAAGAATTATGATATTTTCTATTATTAATTATTAATTGTTAATTGTTAATTGATTTTTAGTTTATTCTTAATACAACTGATGGTGTATAGCCTCCCATTAAATTGTTTGCGAAAACAGGCATAGCCCTGAATGAATACTTAGCCCCTGAAATGAAGCCTGTTAATTGAGAATGAGCATTTGTTACTCTCCTCTCGGTTACTTTATCTTCTCCTCCGGTTTCATTTATTTGGGTACATTCTAAAATGTAACCATAAGCACCGGTAACAGCTAATAGATCAACTATAATGTCACCATTTATTACATCATTTAAAACTTCGATTGGAGCTTTTGTTACAACTCTATCTGTATTTGTTATTTCCATATCCATCATTTCTGCTAAATCTGAATTATTTGTTTTGTTGACTTCTCTTTCAACATCACTTGCACATACTCTAAACATGTAGCGGATAGTAGCTTCAATGTTTTGTGCTGTAGTTGTAGCTCCCGCTAAAATAGCTTTTACCCATAAGTCAATTTGAGTTTGAAACTCAAGGGCTGTGTAAGTCAAATCGGTAAACAATGCTTGATTTGCTGTAAATTTGTATATAACGCCATGAATTCTTATTAAAAAGTCTCCATTTCGGGTTTGAGTTATCCCCCTATTTACGTAATAGAATTTTTTCATTGAACTGTTATTTTATTTATTAACTATTTAAGAAATTTATTTTTATAATTAACATGATTTGTTTAAAAATAACAATCTTTGCCCAAAAAGGCTACCCTTCTTCTCAATAAATTTAACTAACTGAATATGAAATGAATTTAAGATAGTGCATAGAAAAAGAACGTTTTTTCGTCCTAAGCTTGTTATCGTCGATGCGAAGCTTGTTATCATCGATGCGAAGCTTTGTGTCGTCGATCGGAAGCTTTGTATCGTCGATCCGAAGCTTTGCGTCATCGATCCGAAGCTTTGTATCGTCGATGAAAACCTTTGTATCGTCGATGAAAAGCTTGTTATCATCAATCGAAAGCTTGTTATCGTCGATAAAA
>JBAXLO010000165.1:0-10425 GCA_037134755.1 Bacteroidota bacterium
CCTAACCTGGACAAGCCAGAACCAAAAAGGGGAAATTGCTTAACTTTGTTTCATGAAAATACTTACTGAAACATATAAAAACAAAATATCATGTGTCTTATCATGTTATGATAGACTAATTATATATGGAACTTTGCCTGAGATTTCTTATAGTCAAGGGATGACAACATATATGTATCAAAATAATGTTAAAATCTTTGATTATCCTAGATTTGCAGAACCTTATAAAGAAATTATTAAGATCAATGCAGAACGTATAGCTAAAGAAAATGATATAGAAATCGAATTTATACGTAAATCTGGTATAAGGAAAGAATCTATTATTGCTGATAAGTTAGAAAAGCGAGGGAATCAACCAGGTATAGTACATATTATCTCTGCTATGGAAACATGTAATACCTATAAACCTTGGCATAATAAAGCCTCAGGAAAGACATACTTAGTACCAGATCAGAGTAAATGCTTACATTATTATTTTTATTTTATGGATCCGCAGCTTGGTCTTGGTTATGTTCGAGTTCCTACATGGTGTCCATTCCGCTTACAAGTATATATTAATGGTCACAATTTATTGGCGGCAGAATTAAAACAAGCAGGGATCAATTATACTATGATAGATAATGCTTTTGATAGTATAGAAGATATAAATAAAGCTCAAGAACTTTCAGATAATATCAGTATTGAGAAACTACATAGAAAATTAGATGAGTTTGCCTGGCAATTTTGTCCAGTTTATAAAGAACTTAAACTAAGATACCATTGGAATGTTATGCAAGCTGAATATGCTACAGATATTGTTTTCAAAACACAGAAGGATTTGCAAAGTATCTATTCTGAGCTGATAGCAACAGCTATACATACGGTTAAGCCTGATAATATTGCCACCTTTCTAGGACATAAACTTGTGCCTCGATACGAAGGTGAAATGGGTAATAACTATACTGTTAGAATCGAAGGCAGCAGAATAAAACATACAATGGGGATAGCATCAATAAAAATGTATGATAAGTTTAGCAAAATACTTCGCATCGAGACAACAACAAATGATATAAGTTTTTTTAAACACTACAGAGAAGTAGTACACCGTGACGGGACAACGTCTTATCAAATAGCGGCATTAAAGAAAAATATATACAGTCTTTCTTTTTTGAAAGATAATCTTAAGGCTGCCAACAAAAGATATTTAGAGTTTATATCTGCATTTGATAACAAAGAAATTGGAAGAGCAAGAATTGAGAAGATCACTTCTTCTAAAAGTGAGAATAATCGCAACTATAAAGGTTTTAACTTATTTAATAAAGATGATGTCGCTATTTTATTAACCATTATGCGAGGTGAATTTAATATTAGTGGTCTTAGAAATAAAAACTTACAAAAACTGCTAGGTTTTAGTGGAAACAAAATAAGTAGATTGATTAAAAGATTGCGAGTACATGGACTTATAAAAAAAGCATCAGATTCTTACAAATATTACATTACAAAAGCAGGTAAAGAAACTATTATTATGGCTCAAAAAATTAAAGAGTTAGTCCTTATCCCAGCTTATTGTTATTAAATATTATGCCAAAAAAAACATTAAATTGGATGATAAGGTACTAAAAGCCCTGTCTTCAACTTTAGGCACTTCAAACTTAAGGCACTGTTTTTCCTACCATTTATAAACATCATCACTCTTATAAGGACGTTTATTATCTTTCCATACAAAGTTCTTTAACACTCTATCGGCAGGAGGCAAATCACTTAAAGGGAATAGTGTACCTTCGGGTTTGGAGATAAAAGTAATTGATTTCAACTCCTTTTTCTCAATAAAGATAAGCATATCGCTCGAAATAGCTTTGTTAATCCCCATCACATCATTACTGCCCTCCTCTTTCATATAGTAAATGGTTTCGGAGCTCCCCTTTACATCAACCTTATACAGCTCATTATGTGCAAACGAACCTACCATATTCTTGCCTTTTATCTGATTATATTGCCCCGTATCGCTTTCGGATGCAATAAAAGCAGCATTCAACAAATACATCATCTTCATCTCCTCTTTGCCCACAATCAGCTTGATAGTATCGCCCATGAGCTGATTCTTATCGGTCCATAACACAGGATTATAATACATTGTGATGATAGAATCCTTCATATAATACGACAACGAATCGCACATCCCCTGAATATCTTTCCTAAAGAATTTGGTTTTGTTATAAGCCAAAATCAATTCAATGTTATTGGCAGTATCATATCTGGCTCTCAAAGTATCAGCATGCAAAAACAACGAATCCTTATGGTCGTCAATCATAATAGCCAACGAACTGTCAGTAATCAACGATCTCTTTGTAAATTCATCATTCTCAATATAATTACCTTTAAGAATAACATTTTTAACGGTATCAATTAAAGTGACATTATTAAATGCTTTTCCATAACCAAACTTACGGTCGTAATAAAGACTATCACCTTTAAGGTATTGATTTTTTGTGACAAGAAAAGCATTCTTGCTAAATTGCGAGATGTCGGTCTTGGTATTATACCAACCATTTTCGCAATAAATATAATTATCTTTACTTGTAATATTGGTAGGCCCATAAAAGTAAGCAATTTCAGTGCTTGTATTATACATCAAAGTATCCGAATTAATAGTATATTTGGGATTCACCAACACAACATCATTCTTAAAAAAGAACTCCTTTGTATTAGTAAAGTAATAACCGATCTTACTTGTCAAAACATTCTCTTTATTAACAATCTTACCATTATTATTATAATTTGCTATCCCCGTTTGGCGATTATAATTAAGATAATTAGTAGTAAGTGTGGTCTTACTATCAACAAGCTTTACATTATTTGTAAGTTCAGCAACCTTTGTTTCACCATCATAATTAAGCATATCGCCATATATATTCAAAGTGTCACTAAGTTTAATCCTCACCCTGCTATATGCATCAATCTTATTCTGTTCCTGATGAAAATAAGCACTATCACAGTACAATAAATCACCACTATGATTAAAAACTACATTGCCAACAAGCACCGTAATGTTTTTATCAGTAGCATGAGTCCTTAATAAATCAGCCTCATACGTAATCTTAGCCTTTTTCTGTGAATAAGAAAAGACACTAACCAAAGTTAATATAAGTAGGAGGAGATATTTATTGAAAGAAGGTTTTAAAGTATGCATTTTAATTGAATTAAAAACCCACAGTTATTAATAGCTGTGGGTTCTGTTAGATTATAAGAAAAGAATCAACTATTCGTCTTCTGAATCATCATTCTTTTTCGATTTCTTTTTTGGGCTGCTATCTTCATCCCCTTGATCTTGATCTTCAAAATCACCTTCCTCTATGCGGTCAAGGCCACCTTTACTATCAAAGAATATAGTAGTAATCTTAGGCTTCTTGCTTCCTCTCATCTTTTGTGAGATCTTAACCACAAAATAATTCTTTAATTTCTTTTCAGGGAATTGCTTTGCATAAGTACTATTGTACACTATTTTATCTGCACTTGTAACTTTATATTTCTTATAATTCTTTTCTAAATAGTTTTCTAATGGTCTGAAAAGATTCTTAGGTTCCATAGCAGTAGTTGTTGAAACAAGTTTAGCATCAGGAGTAAACTCTGCCTTTTGATCAATGTCTCTAAATACAAAAGAAACAACAAAGTTAGAATCAACTTTTATCCAAGAAGCTTTTTCATTTTTAGGGAATTTCTTTTCAAATGTCTTTTTAACAACACCTGGAGCACTACCCGAACCACTTGTGCCTTCATCATCACCGTCAGATAAACTCATCTTCTTAGTTTTAGTACTCCCTGAAGAAGTTGATCTCTGAGTTTTGGTTTTGTTTGCACTACTTCTATCGCTTGATGAACTTGAAGAAGTAGTTACTTTTTTAGCAGTAGTTTTCTTTACAGGCTTATCATCATTTGTATCTTCATCTTCATTATCTTTATCCTTCTTGCTTTTAGTTTTTGAAGCTACAGGTTCTTTTGTAGATTTAGAGCTCTTAGATGTCTTTGCCTTTTTATCTTCGGTTTTAGTATCTTCATCATCATTGTTCACTTCTTTTTTCGATACTTTATCTCTTTTAGGAGGGTCAGCATCTTCATCGCTACCTGCTTTTTTCTTTTCTGTCTTCGCAGATTCAGGAGCAGTACTATTCTTTAAATTACCTTTAGTATCAAAAGTAAGTTCATATTCGTCACCCGAACTGATACCTTTCTTTGCGATTCTTAATACATAATAATTCTTTTCCTCATTATCTTCCACATATTGATTTTGTTTTATTTTATAACCATCAAAGTTGTCGGATAAATAAGAAGTAACAGAACTAGGAAGTTCTTTTTCACTTACATTAAACTTTGTCGAAAGCCATTTACCTTCAGGAGTAATCTCCGCTTTACCTGTTTGACCATCTACCTTTACTGTAGCAAAATAATTATTGTCTTTCAGCTCCCAAGTTTTAACTTTAGCACCTGAATAAACAGTTTCAATAGCAATAAGTACATCCTTTGGAACTTGATCTTCATCAATTTTCTGCGAGAAAGCACATGCTGATAAAAGCATTAAAAAAAATAGAATATAAATTCTCATAATATTAAAGTTTATTATTAAACATTTCTAAATACTGTTTTATTTCTATCAGGTCCTGTTGATATTGCTGAAATAGGAATATTAACTGCACCCTCAATATAAGTTATATAGCTTTTTAAATTGTCAGGGAAATTGTTATACGTCAAAACGTCATTAATGTTTCCTTCCCATCCTTTATACTCTGCAAATATAGGATTAATTTCTGTATTAATATCAAAAGGAATAATTTCTGTCTCTTTATTATCATAAAAATACTTATCACACAGCTTAATAGTTTTAAAACTATTTAATACATCTATTTTTGTTATGATAAGTTCAGTAACGCCATTCAACATTGTTGCATACTTTAAAGCAGGCATGTCAAGCCAGCCACATCTCCTTGGACGGCCTGTGGTTGAACCAAATTCATTTCCTTCGTTCCTTAATTGCACACCTACCTCATCAAATAACTCTGTAGGAAATGGACCACTTCCCACTCTGGTACAATATGCTTTAAATATACCTATTACCTTGCCAATCTTGTCAGGAGACACACCCAAGCCTGTACAAACTCCGGCAGTGGTTGTATTAGATGATGTAACAAAAGGATAAGAACCAAAATCAACATCAAGTAAAGTTCCTTGAGCACCTTCTGCAAGTATCTTTTTATTATCTTTCAAACAATCATTAATATAATATTCGCAATCAATAAGGTCAAATTGCTTAATTACATTTATTGCATCTAACCATTGTTGTTCATATTCAGCAAAAGATAAATTTTCCAGAACATGATTTGTGTAATCAAAATTAAATTGCTTTAAGATATCGATATGCTTACTCTTTAATTCATTATATTTCTTCATAAAATCTAATGAAAGAAGATCCCCGACTCTTATACCATTTCTTGCAGTTTTATCAGTATAAGTTGGCCCAATACCTTTTAAAGTAGAACCTATTTTAGAGCCACCTTTTGATGATTCATATGCAGCATCCAACAAACGATGCGTAGGAATAATCAAATGCGTTTTCTTTGATATCTTTAGATTCTTAGAGGCATCAATATTTCTTTCCTTAAGCTTATTAACTTCTTTATTAAAAATAAATAAGTCAATAATAACACCATTTCCAATAACATTGATTTTGTTTGAATGAAATATCCCTGAAGGAATAGTATGCAACACATGTTTTATACCATCAAACTCCAAAGTATGTCCGGCATTCGGACCGCCTTGAAATCTGGCTATAATATCATATTCCGGAGTTAATACGTCAACAATTTTACCTTTACCTTCGTCACCCCACTGTAGACCTAATAGTACATCGATTCTTCCCATTATACTTTTTATAAATTTTTTAGATTTGTTTTTATTTGATCATCCTTGTAAGCATAAAATGTTAAGGAATGATCAATTATTTTAATATTAAATTGTAATTCTATCGATTTCTTTATCTCTTCTATTCTTGGGTCGCAAAACTCTAATATCTCATTTGTTCCTAATATTAGCACATGGTCATGGTTCTTAAAGAAAAATGATTTCTCATAGATGTTACTATTCTCACTAAATTGAAGTTTTGTCACAAGTTTACACTCGAGCATTAAGTCAATTGTATTGTAAAGTGTAGCTTTACTAACTCTAAAGCTATTGTTTTTCATCTTCAAATATAAAGAGTCAACATCAAAATGACCCTCCATATTATAGACCTCTCTAAGAATAGTAAAACGCTCCGAAGTTTTACGATGTCCTTTACTTTCTATGTGATCCGAAAAATGTTTTTTTACAATCTCGTAAGTATCAACTGGATTTACTTCCATTTATTGTTTTTAATTTCAGGATAAAAATAAACATTTTTCTTTAATCTATGGATGCTTTTGAAAAATAATTCATAAAAATTATAAAAATAACCTAACTTAATCGTTGAACCTTCTGAACACCATCAATTAGACTTATTTTTTTCATTAGATCTTTTAAATGCTTTGTGTCGTTTACATAAATCATTACGATGCCTTCGAAGATACCTTCGCTACTTTCTAAATTAAAGGAGCGTATATTTAAGTTTAAGTCTTCGGATATAACTCTTGAAATATCTTTTACAATACCTTTCTTATCTATCCCATTTATTTTTATTCCCGTAAGGAAAGTGATAACTTCATTCTCTTTCCATTTTGCTTTTACAATCTTATTGCCATGTGTCGACATCAATTGTATTGCTTCAGGACAATTAGTGCGATGTATCTTAATGCCTGATTCCATTACCATCCCAATAACATCATCGCCGGGAATAGGATTGCAACAATCGGAAGTACTGTATTTAAGTTTCTCACTCTTTTCGCCCAACATAAGAGTTTGAGGTTTAATCTTAATTAAGTCTCTTATTCCTTCAGAAAGAGATTTGATTGGACTCTTTGTTCCTTTCTTTGAAAAAGGGTTAAACCAATCAATTAAACCTATTATTGCATTCTCACTCTTTTGCGAGAAGTTTTTGAAATCTTTTATAGTTATTTTACCAATAGCTACCTGATAATATAATTCAGTTGTACTCTGAATATCCAGATGCTCTTTGAAAAGACTTATATTTGTTTTTGTAAATTCAATTTGAGATTGGTTAAACAATTCTTCTAACTGTAATTTCCCTTGTTCTGAATGTGATTTATGCTCTTCCTTTAATGCAATTTTTATTTTAGTTTTAGCTCTTGCAGTCACAACTAAATCATACCATTCTTCTGTTGGCTTTTGTTTTTTTGAAGATATAATTTCAATCTGGTCGCCACTTATTAACTTATGGTTAACGGGCATTAATTTATGGTTAACCTTTGCACCAATACAACTATTACCTATATCCGAATGGATATTATATGCAAAATCCAATACGGTAGAACCAGCAGGTAATGTCTTCATCTCACCTTTAGGAGTAAAAACATATATCTCTTCTGAAAATAGATTTAACTTAAAATCATCAAGAAAATCCAAAGCATTGGAGTCAGGGCTTTGCAAGATCTCTTTAATTCTTGCCAACCATTCATCAATACCATATTCAGTTTGATTTGTTTCTTTGTATTTCCAATGAGCTGCATATCCTTTCTCGGCAATCTCATCCATACGTTTAGTCCTGATCTGAACTTCCACCCATTTCCCCGAATGACTCATTACAGTTGTATGCAATGCTTCGTAACCATTTGCTTTAGGTATAGATATCCAATCACGAAGCCGATCAGGATTTGGGCGATAAAAATCAGTAACTATTGTATATACATTCCAACAATCAGATTTCTCTGTATCAAGAGGGGTATCAATTATAATCCTGATAGCAAACAAATCAAAAACTTCTTCAAAAGGAATCTCTTTCTTTTTCATCTTTTCCCAAATGGAATAGATTGATTTTGATCTGCCTGTTATGCTATAATCAAAACCTTTTTCGGCAAGTGTTTTCTTAATAGGATAAATAAAACTATTGATAAATCTATTTCTTTCGTCTTCCGAATCCTTTAATTTTGTTGAAATAGTTTCGTATATCTCCGGTTCGGTATATTTTAACGAAAGATCTTCGAGTTCACTTTTAATAGCATGCAACCCCAAACGATTGGCTAAAGGTGCATAAAGATATATAGTTTCTGAAGCAATTTTCAACTGTTTATCAGGAGGCATCGAATCCAATGTCCTCATGTTATGCAAGCGATCGGCCAACTTAATAAGAATAACCCTAACATCATCCGAAAGGGTAAGCAACATTTTCTTAAAGTTTTCTGCTTGTATTGATAATGTTGCCTGATCAAAGATTCCTTCTATCTTAGTTAAGCCATCAATTATCTTAGCAATTTTCTCTCCAAAACCTGCTTCAATATCAGCTAAAGTATAGTCAGTATCTTCAACAACATCATGTAACAATGCACAAATAACCGAAGTAGCTCCCAGTCCTATTTCCTGAACGGCTATATGTGCAACCTCAAGTGGATGGTAAATATATGGCTCCCCGCTCTTGCGGCGCATATCTTTATGAGCTTTGGCAGCTATAGCAAATGCCTTACGAATAAGCTTCTTGTCTTCCGGCCTTATTTTCGACTTCCAAATAGTAAAAATATTCCGGTATCGCTTTAAGATCTCGCGTTTTTCAACTTCTTCGTCTATAATATACATTGATTATCCAGATAGTAATGTGTTAAAAATTGAGAAACAAAAGTACTCTAAATTTTACAATTAAGAACTATATTTTATAAATTAAGGGTAAATATTTTTATTATTCTTTTAATATTAATGTTAAAGACTGCTTGCAGCAATTTGATTAACTGATGTCTTAATTTTTATCAAGAAGTTTCCTTGTTTCCAAATCGCAATCATATATAACTTCTTCTTTAAGTTTGTCAGATAATACATTATTATCAAGTAGAATTCTAATAATGTCATTTCTATGAATGCTACAATTCATTTTGCTATATAAAACTTCTAGAGGTTCTTTACATTCAGTAGTTTTGTTTGCTGTATAGATGTCAATATAACTTATCGCAAGCCATTCAATGATATGTTCACTTTTAAATTTCTTTGCTATTGATGTTAATAGTTTGTAATCTCCTTCTTTGTAATTTGAAATTAAAATGTTGGCATATGTTGCTGGTTGATTTGTTTTTTTGATTTTGTCTAATGCAAACTGTCTAATATTATCACTTTGTAAAAACCTTAAAGCGTCGATAGCGAATTCTTTAATTCTATTATTTAAATTTGTTTTATGTTTTGCAATATTCAAAATAAATTCACTATCAAATGGGAATTTATGATAATTAAAAACATAAAGTAGTTTTTCCATTTTAGTTTTGTTTTTCTCCATTTGAAGGCGCTCTGCTACCTTTAAAACCTCAGATTCTGTCAATTCTCTTCCCCTTATAAAAGATATATAAGGATTACTATTTAAAACTTCATCAATTATATCATTATATATTATATTTTCATCCTTCTGTTCTTTCCAATTATATTCTGTTTGTTTTATGGTATCAAGGTAGATTTTAATAAAACGATTTGTTTTTGCAGCATTCTCAAGTTCTTCAAAAACTTTTATATTAGGATTATTATCCTGAAAATGTTTAGCAATGTAATTATCTTGAATGTTATCTGGATTTTTATCAATACAAATTCCATATTTTTCAGCTATGTAAAAAAGTCCTTCAAGCCCATCTAGTTCAAGAATTTCTGAATAACCAACCCAATCAGAATATTCAATAGGATTAGTTAAAAACCTATCAAATATCGTTTGTTTTGCTTCATTGTCTCCTTGTTGAGCAAATATTTTAACAAGGTCAAATAAATGTGTTAAGCTCCATGTATCTTCCTTTTCTGTTTCAAGTCCTTTTAGAATAGCTTTTCTAATTTTTTGCTGTTGGTTTGATTGAAGGTATATATCATAAATATATTGTGCTCTGCTGTTTTCAGACTGTCCATCATATCCAAAATTTTTAAGAGCACCTTTAATTAGTAAATTGGAAAAATCAATTTTCGGATTATCTCTTACAATAAGATATGCTTCACCTGTCCCACGTTTTAGTGAGTTTAAGAATTGTCTCTTTATAATTGTTGTATCACTTTTCATTTTTAAAATATCAGGTAACTTATTTATATGTATGATAAATGTCGTTCTAATTTCTCCACAAATGTACTTCTTTTTTATCATACCAAAACAAAAAAGAAAGAATATTATCTTAAACTCGCGAAAAGCATTTATAAAAGGAATATTGATAAAGTTAACTAAATATAGCTGAAATATGTAATAAGCATTTAATCTGTATGTAAAGATGACTCAGAACCTTTTCTGGATGATAAAGGCGACACCCAAATGACTCAGAACTTTTTCTGGATGATAAAGGCGACGCCCAAATGACTCAG
>JBAXLO010000166.1:0-10410 GCA_037134755.1 Bacteroidota bacterium
ATTCTTATGTATTTAGTCCGCTAAATTAGCATTTTTTTGCGTAAGGTGAGTAATTTAATAAAGATGATGTCGCTATTTTATTAACCATTATGCGAGGTGAATTTAATATTAGTGGTCTTAGAAATAAAAACTTACAAAAACTGCTAGGTTTTAGTGGAAACAAAATAAGTAGATTGATTAAAAGATTGCGAGTACATGGACTTATAAAAAAAGCATCAGATTCTTACAAATATTACATTACAAAAGCAGGTAAAGAAACTATTATTATGGCTCAAAAAATTAAAGAGTTAGTCCTTATCCCAGCTTATTGTTATTAAATATTATGCCAAAAAAAACATTAAATTGGATGATAAGGTACTAAAAGCCTCCTTATAACTTTAGGCACTTTAAACTTTAAGTATTTTAGGCACTTGTTTTCGTAATTCTTTCGTATCTTTGTAATGTTTTAAATAAAATTACGTTACGATTGTAACTTTTAAGTAAAGTTAATCGTTACACATTAAAAATTTAATAATGGAACCAAAAAGACTGCGTAGAAACGTTCAGGAAGGAGTTATAAGCGGAGTAGCTGCCGGCATAGCAGAGTATTTTGTAATAGACCCTGTTATAGTAAGAATAGTATTCGTTTTATTAGGAATGTCGGGCATAGGATTTCTCCTTTATTTTATATTCTGGATAATGATGCCGGTTAAAAAAATTATGTAATTATGAATGAAAAAAGATTGTACAGAAGTCAGAACGAACGCAAGATTGCCGGAGTAGCCGGTGGATTAGCCGAACATTTCAACGTTGATCCTGTTATAGTAAGGGTCATATTTGTTTGCTTATTCTTTTGCGCTTTAGGTGGAGGGTTAATTTATATCGTTTTATGGATTGTGCTACCCGATCAACCACCTTATAAAGTAAACGAACCGCAAGAACCAATTAATAATAAAGAAGACAATACATCTTCTGAAACTTTTAACACTAATACAAATACAGTGAATATGGAAACACCTAATTACGAAAATAAACAACCGGGCAGAAAAAGAGGCTCTGCTAATCTAACAGCCGGTTTAATACTTATTACTCTTGGAATCCTCTTTTTGTGCGATAGATTTATCCCTAATGTAAACTTTGGCGATCTATGGCCTATTTTACTTATAGTAATTGGAGGTACAATATTATTTAGAGGTAGCAATTATAATAAGAAAGACAAAAACCAATCATAAAACATCAATCATGAAATACAAGAATATCTTGTGGGGTGTCATCCTTATCGGGATAGGTATCCTTTTTATATTAAGAAACTTGGGGATGATCCATTTCGAATGGCGAATCATATTTCAACTATGGCCATTAATTTTTATCCTTTGGGGGATCTCCATCCTTCCTGTCAAAGATTATATCAAACTTATACTTTCGGGAGTCTCAATTATTGCAGCAATGCTTATTATCAGCCACAACCAAACTAACATTTATTCAGGTTGGGGATGCCACTACAGCAATAACAAGTGGGAGCAGCAAAGCCTTAACGAAAGCTATGATACCACCATCACAAAGGCTACACTCCAATTTGATGCAGCTGCCGGCAACTTCAATATTGCAGGCATTACCACTAAGTTGATTGATTTTGATAACAAAGGCAACCTGGGCAATTACAAGATCTTCTCTTCGATGGTTGATAGTGCGAAAGTAATAAAGATAGAGCCAGAGAAAAACATTATTAATATTAATGGTAACTCTATTGATAATAATACCTTTGTAAAGCTTAACGCAAATCCTTTGTGGAATATTAATGTTGAAGCTGGAATGGCCAATCTAAACCTCGACTTAAGTATGTTTAAGATCGATAAAGTTAAAATAGAAGGCGGCATGTCGAAGATAACTATCAAGTTTGGAGCCCTTACTCATAACATCAAACTTGATATCGAAGCAGGAGCTTCATCAATAAACATACTAGTGCCTCAGGAATCAGGGTGCGAAGTTAAAACAGATAACGTTTTATCAAATAAAGTAATGCCTGGTTTCAAAGAAGTAGATGACGACACCTATCAATCGGAAAGCTTTATAACCAAGCCTAACAAAGTATTTATATCAATTGAAGCCGCAGTATCTAAACTAAATATTCAGAGATATTAACTAAAAGTTTAAGTAATAATAATTGTTTTTGATAAAGCAAATCATTCTATTTTATCAATAGTTTCTAGTGCTGACAAAGCGTCAATTAGATAATAAATAATGATATTAAGAATTTTAAACATAATTGTGACGCTCACCTTGAAAAGTTTTTATACTTTTGAAGATTCTTTTATTACATAATATTGATGGAAAATTTTATTGTTTCAGCTCGTAAATATAGACCTATAACATTTGATACTGTTGTTGGACAAGCTTCAATTACAGGCACATTAAAGAACGCAATTAAGAATAATCAATTAGCTCAGGCATTTTTATTTTGCGGACCAAGAGGAGTCGGCAAAACAACTTGTGCAAGAATCCTAGCTAAAACTATTAACTGTCAAAACATAACTGAGAACATGGAAGCATGCGATAAATGCGAATCATGTACCTCTTTTAATAATTCGGCTTCCTTTAATATCTATGAGTTAGATGCAGCCTCCAACAATTCCGTTGACGATATCCGTAGCCTCGTTGATCAGGTTAGAATACCACCACAAGTAGGCAAATACAAGGTATATATAATAGATGAAGTTCACATGCTATCGGCCGCAGCTTTTAATGCTTTCCTTAAAACATTAGAAGAGCCACCACCTTATGCTAAATTTATATTAGCCACAACAGAGAAGCATAAGATCATTCCTACAATCTTATCTCGCTGTCAGATTTTTGATTTCAAGAGAATACTTATTGAAGATATTGCAAAACATCTTGCCTTTGTAGCCGGAAAAGAAAACATTGAAGCTGATACTGACGCTTTACATATTATTGCTCAAAAAGCTGATGGTGCTTTACGCGATGCTCTTTCAATCTTCGATCAGTTGGTTAGTTTTGCAGGACATCATCTTACTTATGATGATGTTATTAATAATCTAAATGTACTTGATTATGATTACTATTTCAAGATAACAGATTATTTCCTTCAGAATGATATTCCATCTTCATTAATACTATTTAACGAAATTATAGATAAAGGTTTTGATGGACAACATTTCCTTATCGGATTAGGAGAACATTTCAGGAATCTATTAGTTTGTAAAGATATTAGTACACTCTCATTACTTGAAGTTGGAGATAATATCAAAGGTAAATATAAAGAACAATCACAGAAATGTTCTGCACCTTTTCTTATTAAAGCTCTTGAGATAGATAATCAATGTGATATTAATTATAAAAGCAGTAACAATAAGAGATTAAGTATTGAAATCTTATTAATGCAGATAGCATCTATTACTCTTACTAATAATACTACAGAACAGAATAACAATAAAAAGCCTGAAATCATTCAACCTACTTCAGCACCTAAAAGTATTCCTGTTGTAACACCTCCAACTGCTAAACCAATTGCTCCTATCCCAACAAATAGACCTAGTATTTCAAGTACTCCTACTCCTGCTTCGTCAGGTTCTTTCTCAGTAAAAGATAGCCTATCGAGTATTAAGAAAGAGACCAAAGAAACCGAATCACAAGTTATCGAACAGGAAGTTCAGATCGAAACTACTCAGGAAAATATTGAAAAGGCATGGGATGAATACACTTCTACAATTGCTGAAACATCAAAACTTCTATATGTTACACTTACTAAAAACAAACCTGTCTTAAAGGATAATATTCTAGAAATTACTATTGATAATAAAATACAGGAAGAAGAAATAAGAATAAGGAAACCCGAAATACTCGACTTCCTCAGAAAGAATGTAAGAAACACTAACATACAACTTGAAGTTGTGATTAATCAAACTCAAGATAAAGAAGGTAAGATATATACCGACTCTGATAAATTTAAGAAGATGGTAGAAATAAACCCTGAACTCCAAAAGTTGAAAGATGAACTTAATCTAGAAATAGAATTTTAATCATAATTAAATCCATTTAAAAATCAAATAAACAATATTAAAATGAGAATTAGAATTTTTAGTATCCTTATCTTTGGATTCCTAATTACTAATGTATTTAGTCAATCATTAGATTTAAATGCACCCTTGCCTGTTGACCCAAAGGTTAGAATAGGTAAACTTGACAATGGCATGATGTATTACATTCGCCAGAATAAAAAACCTGAGAAAAGAGTTGAATTACGTCTTGTAACAAATACCGGTTCTGTAATGGAAACTGATTTACAACAAGGTTTGGCACATTTCTGCGAACACATGTGCTTTAACGGAACAACTCATTTCCCAAAGAACGAGTTAGTAAACTATCTTCAAAAGATAGGTGTAAGATTTGGTGCTGACATCAATGCTTATACAAGTTTTGATGAAACAGTTTATATGCTTCAAATACCAACTGACAAAGAAGGTATGCTCGAAAGCGGATATCAGGTAATAGAAGATTGGGCTCACAATGTTACTTTTGATGATAAAGAAATAGATGCCGAACGTGGTGTAATTACCGAAGAGTGGAGACTAGGTTTAGGCGCTCAGGATCGGATGATGAAGAAGTTCTTCCCTATTATCTTTAAAGATTCAAGATATGCTGACCGTGTTCCTATTGGTAAGATTGATATTATTAAGAATTTTAAACACGAAACTATCCGTGAATTCTATAAGGACTGGTATCGTCCGGATCTACAAGCTGTAGTTGTTGTTGGAGATGTTAATTTAGATAGTGCTGAAGCAAGAATTAAATTTCATTTTAATGGTATAAAAAATCCTGCTAATGAAAAAGAAAGAACAGTTTATAAACTGGTTGACAATAAAGAACCTTTAATTGCTATTACAACAGATAAAGAAGCTACAGAAAACAGTGTGGCATTATTCTACAAACATCCTCATACAGTAAAGAAAACATTAGGTGATTTCAAAGAATATCTAATGGAACAATTGTATAATGGTATGTTAAATGCTCGTTTAAATGAGTTGACACAGAAACCAGATGCTCCTTTTATTGGAGCTAATACTTCATACGGAAGATTTTTATCAAGATCAAGTGATGCTTATTCATCAGAAGTATCAGCAAAAGAAAATATGATTGATAAAGCTTTGCTTGTTGTTTTGCAAGAAAATGAAAGAGTAAAAGCTTTTGGTTTCCTCAATACAGAGTTTGATCGTCAGAAAGAAGAAATGCTTAGTAACTTTGAAAAAGCAGCAAAAGAAGCTGACAAAAGTGAATCAGCTAACTTCTGTTCAGAATATGTTGACAACTTCTTATCTAAAGAACCTATTCCTGGAGTTAAAAACGAACTGAAATATCTTAAGAAGTTATTGCCTGAAATTAAATTAGAAGATATTAATGCTTTAGCTAAGAAATGGATAACTGACGATAATATGGCTTTAGTTTTAACAGCTCCTGAAAAAGAAGGTGTAAAAGTTCCAACTAAAGAAGACATTCTTAACGTTATTAAGAACTCTAAGACTACAAAACTTGAACCTTATGTTGATTCTTTTAAAGACGAACCTTTTTTAACTGAAACTCTAAAAGGATCTAAAGTAGTTTCTACTAAAGAGAATAAAGAAGTTGGTTTTACTGAATTAACTTTAGCTAACGGTATTCTGGTTATCCTTAAGCCTACCGATTATAAGAATGATGAAATACTTGTTTCAGCTTACAGTCCGGGCGGTATTTCTCTTTATCCTGACAAAGATTATATTTCTGCTAAGTTTGCAAGTACTATCATTGACCAAAGTGGTATTGGTAACTTCGATAACATTCAATTAGAGAAGAAACTTAAAGGAAAGATAGTTCAGGTAAGTCCAACTATCAGCGAAATACAAGAAGGAATTACGGGTAGTTCAACACCTAATGATTTTGAAACTCTATTGCAGATGACTTATCTTTATTTCAAATCTCCTAGAAAAGATACCTCTGCTTTCAATACTTTTATATCTCAAACTAAAAATCAACTGAAGTTTGTAAAAGCTAATCCTCAATATACTTTCTATGATACTTTATATAAAGTTGCTTATCCTAATGCAAGTAGAATGATTTTGATCCCTACTCAGGAACAACTTGATAAGGTTGATCTTAATCTATTATACAATATCTATAAAGATCGTTTTGCTGATGCTAGTGATTTCAAGTTCTTCTTTGTTGGTAATTTTGCTATTGATACTCTTATCCCAATGATCGAAAAATATATTGGTAGCTTACCTACAACCAACCGTAAAGAAACTTGGAAAGACGTAAGTCCTAAGTTTGCAACCGGTATTAAAGATATTGAAGTTAAGAAAGGAACAGATCCTCAGAGTATGGTTGGTATCTTAATGTCGGGTGATATTGATTATAATGACAAGAACTTTTTGGGTGTTAGAATTCTAAATGAAGTATTGGAAATAAAACTTATTGAAGTAATACGCGAAGAGATGAGTGGTGTTTATTCTCCTCAAGCTCAAATTACAATGTCAAAGTATCCCAAAGCAGATTATGACCTGATGGTTATGTTTGGTTGTGGTCCTAAGAATGCAAATAAACTGACCAAAGCTGTATTTAAGATTATGAAGAACATCCAAAAAAACGGACCTACTCAGGTTGATCTTGATAAAGCTAAAGAAACAATTATCAGAGAGAGAGAAACTAATATGAAGAAAAACAATTACTGGTTAAGCAAGATACAACAATCTTACTTCTTAGGCGAAGATATTAATCAGATGATGAGTTTTGAAACCAGACTTAAAGCTATGACATTAGATGATATAAAAACACTTGCTGCAAAGATCTTCACATTTAACGATCATTACGTAAGAGTGGTTTTAGTTCCTGAAAAGAAATAACAAATTAACAACGATACATTCAACATGAGAAAACAACTTAGAGTTCTGGGAATATTAATCCTTAGTATTTCCCTTTTTATTACTTCCTTTAGCAAAGTATACGCTCAAAAGCAATATACTTTCGAGACTGTACCTAACGATCCTTTTAAAACAAGGATTTATACTTTAGATAATGGGCTAAAGGTTTATATGTCCGTTTACAAAGATGCTCCAAAGATTCAGACATTAGTAGCTGTAAGAGCCGGAAGTAAGAACGATCCTGCTGAAACTACAGGACTTGCTCATTATTTCGAACACATGATGTTTAAAGGAACTACTCATTATGGAACTAAAGACTGGGTTAAAGAAAAGCCTTATGTAGTAGCTATTGACTCTTTATTTGAGATTTATCGTACTATAAAAGATGATGCTGAACGCAAACAGATGTATCATGTAATTGATAGCATATCTTACGTTGCTTCAGGTTATGCAATACCTAACGAGTACGATAAGTTAATGAATATTATTGGTGCTGAAGGTACCAATGCTTTTACTAGTTTAGAAGAAACTGTTTTTCAAGATGAGATACCATCTAACCAAATAGAAAATTGGGCAACAATTCAAGCTGATAGATTTAGCAATCCTGTTCTTCGTTTGTTCCATACAGAACTGGAAACTATATACGAAGAAAAGAACATGACTTTAGCTAACGATGGTCGTAAAGTGTACACAGCTATGCTCGAAGGTTTATATCCTAACCATCCTTATGGAACACAAACTACTATAGGTACTCAGGATCATATTAAGAATCCTTCGATGAAGAACATTCGTGAGTTCTATGCTAAGTACTATGTAGCTAACAATATGGCTGTTTGTATTGCAGGTGATTTTGATCCTGATTATGCTATTAAAGTTATTGATCAGAAGTTTGGTGTTTTAAAGAGTGGCGTTGTGCCTCCTTTTACTTTTACCAAAGAACAACCTATTACTAAGCCAATCGTTAAAGAAGTGATGGGACCTGATGCCGAGAACATGAGCATTGCTTTCCGCTTTGATGGTGCCGGATCTAAAGATGCTGACATGATTACTATGTTGGATATGGTTTTAACTAACGGTAATGCCGGTTTAATTGATCTAAACCTAAATCAAAAACAAAAGGTATTGAGTGCTGGTTCAAGTCCTCAGATTATGAAAGATTATTCTGCACTTGTTCTTACAGGCAAACCTAAAGCAGGTCAGACGATGGACGAAGTAAAGGATCTTTTGCTTTCTCAAATCGAATTGCTTAAAAAAGGTGAGTTCCCTGATTGGTTAATGGGAGCTATTATCAACGATTTTAAATTAAAGCTTGTTAAAGAATCCGAAAGCAATAACTCTAGAGCTATGGCATTTGTAAATTCATTTATTCAGGGAACACCTTGGAAAGATGATGTTGAGAGTATCGACAGACTTTCTAAGATTACAAAACAAGAGATAGTTGATTTTGCTAAGAAGAACTTAGGTGAAAACTACGTACTTGTACTTAAGAAAAAAGGTAAAGACGAAACAATCAAGAAAGTTAAGAAACCAAAAATTACTCCTATACAGGTTAACCGTGACGAACAATCTGAATTCTTAAAAACTATACAAGCTAACAAGGTTAAAGATATTGAACCTGTTTTTATTGATTTCAATAAAGAAATCTTAAAGTTCAATGTTAAAACCTCAGGCCCTATTGTTTTAAATATCCCTGTTAACTACAGAGAAAACACCGAAAACAAAACCTTCGATCTTTATTATGTGTTTGATATGGGAACTAATAACGACAAGAAAATGGGTGCAGCAATTACTTATCTTAAATATTTGGGTACTGCCAATTATACTTCCGAACAGTTAAAACAAGAATTTTACAAGCTTGGATGTTCATTTAATGTGTCAAACTCTGCTGATCAGATCTACGTTAGTTTAAGTGGTTTGAGCGAAAACATGGAAAGTGCTCTTAAACTTTTCGAATTGCTTATAGCAGATTGTCAGCCTAACAAAGAGCCTTTTGATAACATGGTTAAAGATCTTCTTAAAAAGAGAAAAGATGCTAAGCTAAACCCACAGAACATCTTCCGTTCGATGGTTACTTATGGTATGTATGGCGCTAAATCTTCAGCTACTAATATTCTATCTGAAAAAGAATTAAATGAAATAACTCCTCAGGAACTGGTTGATAAGATTCATAGTCTTAACACTTACGAACACCATATCCTTTTTTACGGAAGTAAAACAAAGAGTGAGTTAGCCAAACTACTTGATATTTACCATAATGTTCCTTCTAAAATGAAACCGGTTCCTGCCGAAACCAAGTTTGTAGAACAAGATACTAAGAAAGACGTTATCTATTTCGTCGACTTCGATACTAAGCAATCACAAATGATTTTATTGAACAAAGGTGGACTTTATGATAAAGCCATGTCACCTGATGTTAATCTCTTTAACGAATACTTTGGTGGAAGCATGAATTCAATCGTGTTCCAGGAGTTAAGAGAAGCACGCTCATTGGCTTACACTGCTATGTCGGTTTATCAAAATCCTACACGTAAAGATAAATCTTATTTTAGTTTATCATTTATAGGTACACAAAATGACAAACTTAACGATGCTCTTGCTGCCCTTACTACCTTGCTAAACAACATGCCTGAGTCCGAAAAATCATTTACACTTGCTAAAGATGCAATTATCCAGAAAATGCGTACTGAGCGTATTACTAAGTCAGATATCTTGTGGCGTTACGAAAGTGCTAAGAAGATGGGCAACGATTATGATGTTCGCAGAGATATATTCGAGAAAGTGCCTATTATGACTTTTGCCAACGTAAAAGCATTTGCCGACAAATACATTAAAAACAAAACACATACCTATGTAGTGTTGGGCGATAAGAAAGAAATTGACTTTAAAGTACTGGAAAAATACGGTAAAGTAAAAATACTTACACTCGAAGAAGTTTTTGGGTATTAAGGAAAAGAGTACCTTAAGTACTTAAAGTTAAAAGTGCCTAAAGTTATAAGAAGAGCGGCTGCCATTAATTTGGTAGCCGCTCTTTTTATTTGTACCTCGACTACGCTCGATAACCGATACATTTGACGGTCGTCGAGCGTAGCCGAGATGCGATGCCAAATTATAGTCCATATTTATTAAAATATAAAGGCAGAGTATCCAAATTATCTCTTTCTTTTTATTACTTTTTGTTTTGCCCCTTTCGGGGAAGCTATTGATACGCTAACGATTACCTCTGTAAGTAAATTCAAAAGAGACCAAATAAGACCGACAAACACTGTCGATCTACCCTTTAGGACTGTCGGTAGACCGACAGCGTTAGCAGGTAGATGAGCAAAGTCAGAAGGTCTTATAAGCATACTTGTTGCTTTAATCTCAATACAAATAATTAAAATAAATATCATTATATATAGAAAGTAGAAGGAATTATCACTTATCTTATATCATATTTAAATTATACCTTTTATCGATTAAACTAAAAGCCTAAACACCTAACCTGGACAAGCCAGAACCAAAAAGGGGAAATTGCTTAACTTTG
>JBAXLO010000167.1:0-10396 GCA_037134755.1 Bacteroidota bacterium
CCATTAGAGCAAATCGTCTTCAAAAAACCAACTATTTTGTCTATTACACCAAAAAAAGCAATCATTGAAACAACATTAATAAAATAAATAAATTTAAAGTTTGAATTAACAGGCAACTTTCTCGAGATAATCGGTAATTATCTCGACATAATCGGTAACTATGTCTACATAATCGGCAATTATCTCGACATAATCAGCAATTATCTCGACATAATCGGCAATTATCTTGACATAATCGGCTATTATCTCTACATAATCGGCAACTTACTCGAGCAAAAGGGAAACTTACTAGAATTAAGGAGGAACTAATCTAATATTGAGAGAATGAAATAGAAGGTTACACTATTCTTTTTATAAGTCTAAGCACATGACTATAATGATTTAAGTCTGTATTAAAGATTCCCTGATGATCTACCGGATCAATTCGTACCTTGCCCGAAGCATGTATAATTTTATTTAAACCAATATAAATACCTACGTGCACAATATCACCGTTTTCGTTATCAAAAAACATAAGATCACCATGATGAGCTTCAGTAATAAAGTCAACAATAGTGCCTAGCTCAGCTTGTTGATGAGCATCGCGAAGAAGTTTAATACCACTCAACTTATAAACCATTTGTGTAAGCCCTGAACAATCAATACCCAACAATGATCGCCCACCCCACAAGTATGGTGCGTTAAGATACATCATAGCATTCTTAACAAGGTTCTTACTACCCGCAAAAGGCTCCGAATGATTGCCATGAAACAAGTATTCTTCTTTGCCAATCTTAAGAATATTATTATCATATAAAGCAATGGAACTACCAGCAGGGACAATAGATTTAAGATTGGTGTGAGTGTTGGTTGCTGTCGCAAAAGCATCGGTAGTAATGGAATGATTGTTGTTAATTAACTCTTCATATTCCGCATCGTTAAGCTGTAAGCACTGAGATGCTTGCATCCATCCACAATAACCGTCGTAATCAGCTTTAATAGCTAACCAATTATCTTTTGAATCTATAATTTCGAAGGTATCACCAAATAAAAGTTGGCTAACCATCTCCGAAGTATGTCCGGATTCGCTCCTGAGAGGCACAATACTTAAGTTTATAACTCCTTTATTCATAACTTATGATATAATTGTTAACACTAATTTCCGACTACCGCCGTTTCTCCTGAACTCACACAAATAAATTCCCTGCCATGTCCCCAGATTTAGTTTGTTATTTGTAATTGGGATAGTAAGATTCTGCCCAATTATTGAAGCTTTTAGATGAGCCGGCATGTCGTCGCTACCTTCGGAGGTATGTGTAAAATAATTTGTATTCTCAGGCACAAGTCTATTGAAAAAAGCTTCAAAATCTTGCCTTACACTCGAGTCAAAGTTCTCATTAATTGTAATACCTGCTGAAGTATGTTTTATAAATATATTAAGAATGCCCTTTGCGGGAAGCTCTTGTAATTGATTTACGATAAGATGCGTTATAAGATGATAGCCTTTCGGAAAACAAGGCAACACTATTTCCATTTGCTCAGTCATAGCACAAAATTACTACTTATTTTTGAAAGAAACAGAAGAATAATATAAATAAAAAGGAACGAAGTATTAAAGTTTACCTTTATCAATCAGCCTAACAATAAACTCTATGTTGTAATCAGCACCATCAGGGTCATATTTTTCATCAAGTTTAAGCCCCCAAACACGAGCAAACGTCGAATAATAAATAGCAGAGAAAGTTCCTTTATAATCCTTCATAAGATTATAAGTAGTATTTCCGGTTTCCCGATAAATAAGCTTAATAAGTATTTTGCCCTGAGAGTATGAAAGGTTCTTAAGGTCGTTTTCAAACTGATCTTTAATTTGTTTTTCAAATTGCTTGATCATTTTTTTCTTATCACTCTCATTACTTATCTTAGCAAGGATATTATTATACTCACGATACTTAAGTCCTGCTATTTTAGCATAAGGATAAGCTTTTTTGATATGATAAATAAGTTTCTGAAGTTTATCTTTATCCTCAGGTCTAATATGAATAAGTCTGTCATCTATCTCAACTACAGGCAAACCTATGTAAGGCATCGTATCGCCTTCCACAACAGTTTTAACTGCAAATGTTTTGCCCGGATTATCCTGAGCATTTATTTTAAAAGCAAACAAAAAAAGGATAACAATGCTAATAAAGCATTTAATAAGGAGAGTATATTGCTTATTGATCAAACCATTTTTCATAATAGACCTAACAATCAAAAACTATGCCACTTTTAATTTAGCAATATTAGTCTTTTCGAGTTTTTCTTTAGCGTAAGCAGCATCAATAGTTATTACATTTTCAGGTTTATCAGAAGGAAGTTCAAACATTGCATCCGACATAATGGTTTCAATTATCGAACGTAACCCACGAGCACCCAGTTTAAATTCAATAGCTTTGTCAACAACAAAATCAAGCAAATCATCAGTAAAAACAATGTCAACTTCATCAATTTTCAGAAGCTTTGTAAACTGTTTAATCAAAGCATTTTTAGGCTCAGTTAAGATACGTTTCAAAATCTCTTTACTAAGAGGATTAAGATAGGTAAGTACCGGAAAACGACCCACAATTTCAGGTATCATACCATAACTTCTGATGTCTTGAGGAGCCACATATTGCAAAAGATTATTCTTATCAATATGATCAGTATCCTTAGCCGCACCATATCCTATCATACTAGCCTTCATTCTAGAACCTATCTTTCTATCAATGCCATCAAAAGCTCCACCTGATATAAACAATATGTTTTGAGTGTTAACTAATATCATCTTTTGCTCAGGATGTTTCCTACCACCCTGAGGTGGAACATTAACAGCTGTACCTTCAAGCAATTTAAGCAAAGCTTGTTGCACACCTTCGCCTGAAACATCTCTGGTTATTGAAGGATTGTCACTCTTGCGAGCAATTTTATCTATTTCATCTATGAATATAATTCCACGTTCGGCAGCTTCAACATTATAATCAGCAGCTTGAAGCAAACGACTTAAAATACTTTCCACATCTTCGCCAACATAACCGGCCTCTGTCAAAACAGTAGCATCAGCAATACAAAAAGGTACATTAAGCATACGGGCAATAGTGCGGGCAAGCAAAGTTTTGCCTGTTCCGGTTTCGCCAACAATAATAATATTCGACTTTTCTATTTCAATATCATCTTCGTTATTCTTATCAAGCACCTGATTTATCCTTTTATAATGATTATAAACCGCAACGCTCAAAATCTTTTTAGCATCATCCTGCCCAATTACATATTGATCGAGGAATTTCTTTATTTCCTTTGGTTTAAGAAGATTCGTTTTAGTAAAAGCAGCAGCTTTCTTTGCTGGAAATTCCTCATCAACGATTGATTTGGCCTGAACAACACAATAATCGCAGATAAAAGCATCCATCCCTGTTATTAGAAGGTTGGTTTTTGCTTTTTCTCTCCCACAAAACGAACATTTTTCCTTTTCTTTTGCCATTTTAAATTATAATTAAGCTTATATTATTAATATTTATTATGAATAAAGGTTCATAAAGTAAATTTACCTTACTTTATGAACCTTATACCAAAATTAAATTAGAACTTTATGTCCTTATTTTTTATTTCTAATGAGTACTTCGTCAATCATTCCGTAAGCTTTTGCTTCTTCAGAAGTCATCCAGTAGTCTCTGTCAGCATCTTTCCAAATCTGGTCGTAAGTTTGCCCTGAATGGGTAGCAATTATATCATAAAGTTCTTTCTTTAACTTCTGGATTTCTCTTGCTGTAATCTCGATATCTGATGCTTGACCTTCTGCTCCGCCCATTGGTTGATGAATAAGAATACGTGAATGCTTTAATGCAGTTCTTTTACCCTTTGCACCTGCACACAACAAAATAGCGCCCATACTTGCAGCCATCCCTGTACAAATTGTAGCTATATCAGGAGCAATATATTGCATAGTGTCATAGATTCCTAGACCTGCATAAACAGAACCACCTGGAGTATTTAAATATATCTGAATATCTTTTGAAGAATCAACTGACTCGAGGAACAAAAGCTGTGCTTGGATTATATTTGCAACAGTATCATCAATAGGAACTCCTAAAAAGATGATTCTATCCATCATTAATCTTGAGAAAACATCCATTGAAGCAACATTTAACTGACGTTCTTCAATAATTGTAGGCGAAATGTAACCACTTACTGTTTTTAAATAACTATCATAAGTCAGGCTGTTAATTCCTTTATGTTTTGTGGCGTATTTTCTAAATTCGTTGTTCATAATATTTATTTTTAATGTGAATGATGATGGTCGTGATCGTGATGATGGTCGTGATCATGGTCGTGATTGTGATCATGGTCGTGATCGTGGTCATGGTCATGGTCATGGTCATGATTGTGTTCATGAGTTTTAGCATTAACTATAGTTACAAACTCATCATGAGAAATAGTTTTGTGATTTACTTTTACTTTTTCTTTTAACAATTGTAGAAGTAAAAGATCATAAGTATGCTCTTTCATTTCGTCATATTGTTTTTTATTTTTCAGTTGTTGTTCTGCATAGTTATCAATTGCACCCATTAGTTTCTCATCAAGATCCTGATAAGAACCAAACTGACTTAGTATTCTTGATTTAGCATACATCTTAACATCTTCATAAGTCACGTTAAAATTATATTTTTCTAAAAGATATTTATTAAAGGCTAAATGAATAATCGAACTCCTATAATATGAATAATCTCTTTCAATTTCTTCTTTAGTTATTTCTTTATGATTAAAATCTAATATTGCTTTTTTAATAGTTTCATCAGGTAAAGTATATTCTTTTTCAGTAAATATCTTCTTTATACTTTCACTATAAAATATCTGATCTGTTTGTTGAAAATAATAGGTAGAAGCTTGTTTTTTTACTCTTTCGATAAACTGTTCTTCTGTTTGAATATCATCATTTGGATAAACTGATTTATAGAAATCAGTATTAAGCTCAGCTAATTGTACAGCTTGAATTTCATTAATAGTAAGGAAATAATTTGCTTTAAGAGCTTCTTCATTGTTTTCAATATTTAAAAAACGTTCTGTTCTCTCTTTATTATTAAAAGCAATAAAAGGGTTTATAACAAGGTTTTCTCCATTCTTTAATCCTAATAATTTCTTTTTAGTGTCAACATCAACTATGTCCTCCATTCTTAAATGTGACTCTAGTTTAATGCCTTCTTCTTTTGCAGTTCCATCAATATTCAACTCTTCAACATTACAATTCATAGAACTATTATCAAGAATTGTATCATTAGGTATAATTTCACCTCGTTGTGAACGAGTTTCTTGTATCATGTTATCTACCATCTCTGCTTGTGGAATCACATCATAATAATCAACTTCCATATTTTCAATTTCGAAATCAATTACAGGCCTAAGTGTGATATGAAAATAATAGACAAAGTCCTTTTGGTCTAACCAATTTTCATTATCCATACCCTCAGATTCCATAGTAGGAGAGAAAATATAATCTAATTTATTTTCCTGAATATAATGATCTAATGCATCATTAGAAATTTTATTTATTTCTTCGAACTTTATTGCTTTTCCATGTGAACTTAAAACATATGCCATTGGAACTTTACCTGGTCTGAAACCCGGTACAATTGCCTTACGCTGATAAGTCTTTAATGATTTATTATAATTCTCAAGATAGTCGCTTTCGCTTATTTCTAGCTTGAGTACAACTTTTAGTTCGTCTATGTTTTCTCTGGTAATGTTCATTTAAACAAAATATTTATAGATTATTGAATTGCTTTTTAAATTAGACTGCAAAATTAACAAAATTAACTGAAATGAATTGAAAATAAAATAAAAAACTTTGATTCTTTCCAAAATCAATAGCAAGTTTATTCTATAAAGTTAATTATTCAAACCCTAAATCGCTTGTATATTGTCCATTTTTCAAACTGTCAATTGAAATAGAGCTAAGATCAAGGATTCTTTTATTTTCTATGTGATTATCATATCTTGATGAAAAAATTCCAATACCATTATTAATATTAGTATATTCAGGTCGTATTTGAACGATGCTGGTTGTAGGAGCATTTACATCAAGATAAGTGCTTAGTTCATCAGCACCAACAGTAATAATAAGTTCAACTTTCCCTGCTTTTCTGGTTACATTATGATTAACTGCAATATTTGATTTAACCACTTGATAGAATTCTGAACCATAGATATCAGCTCCTAGTTTTTCGCCACCAGTTAAATGAGATGATTTTACATTTGCAAGTATCCAGTCAATATATTTTTGGACAGTTTGGTTATTTGCATCCGTTTCGAAATAATTAAATCTGATTTTTGGTTGATAAAGTCTTCCGTTAATAGCAGATTTCCATGCCAAGGTTTGTTTTCCAGATTTCGAAAAATCCATATATACACGATTAGCATCAGGATTATCTATTTCAAAACTATTAACAAGATAAGTGGATGAAGTAATAACTTTACCTGTCTTTGTGTTCTTAATATTTATTCTATATTCATTATCTACATTAAGTAAATGATATGTTACACATTTATATAACACTTGGTTGGGAGCATAAAAAATACCGGGATCTTTATTATAAATCGTTGTAGTATCGAATTGGTAAACATGAGCAACGGAGCCATTAACTCTTTCCTCAAGTGTTACAATAAGATTATTTCCATAGCTGCTTGAGTCAGGATTTTGAGCCATAACGTAAGCATTGGCTTCTCCAAGAAAAGCCTTATTAATTTTAATGTAAGAGATACTATCATTTTGATTTAATAAACCATACACAACTGTTATGTCCTGATAATTTGCATTAGGATTAAAATCAGTTTTGCATGAAAAGAAGAAGATTACGAATGATATTATTATAAAAAATCTCAGAATTTTACTCATTATAATTAATGTTTTAAAAACGACTACAAAAGTAAGAAAATTTGCTTAACTTCTAATTAAATTTATTAGTAATTAACATTATTCTAACAAATAAATTTAAAAAATAGATCAACCTCCACTCACTAAATGCAGAATCATAAGGTCGTCGCCATCTTTAACTATTGTGTTGTCGTATTCAGTTTTTTTAATCAATATATTATTAACCTTGATCACAAGCATTTTGAAAACAAAATTCTTTAGTTTTAAGATCTCGGCAATAGTTAATGTGTCGCCTTTGAAATGCTCTTCCGTATTATTTAATATTATTTTCATTTACATTAGATTTATTAAGATGTCGAGTACTTGATTTGCTTGCATATTAGCAACAACTCCTACTCTGGGAGCTAATGGTGGCATTGTATCTGATATTTCCGACACCATATCACCACAAATATATAGTTTGTCGAATTGTTTGGTTACAATACTATTATTATTGCCCCAACCTGCCATACCTAAACCTGAAACTAGATATTTGTCAGACATTTCAGATAGTACCGTTTCTATTATCATTTGTTTCATCACAGCCTGATCAAAAGCTTCAACAATTACATCACAATCTTTAAATATTTCGGGGATATTTGAACTATCTAATTTAAGATGATGTTTTATAACTTCCACATTTTGATTAACTCTACTTATATTATATTCGAGAGCATCAACCTTTGGTTTACCTATCTGATCAATAAAATAATATTGTCTATTAAGATTACTTTTATCAATACTATCAAAATCTACAATAATCAATTTGCCTATACCGATGCGGGCAAGGGCAATAGCACAGTTGGAACCTAAACCACCACAACCTGCAATACCAACTATTTTGTTTTGAATTTTTGTTAACATCTATATCTAAATAATTTTACTGCAAAGATACTAAAAAAAAAGTCTCCCTAAAATAGAGAGACTTTTTTTTATTAATCAAAAGATTATTTTTCTATTGAGAATAATTCAACTTCAAAAATAAGAGTTGAACCACCTGGTATTTTGCCACCTGGAGCATCTTTGTCGCCATAAGCTAAATCTGAAGGGATATAAAAAGTATATTTTGAACCTGGAGTCATTAACTGTACACCTTCTGTCCAACCTTTTATAACTTGATTTAAACCAAATGAAATAGGTTCGCCTCTTTGTACTGATGAATCAAAAACAGTGCCATCAATTAGAGTACCATGGTAATGAACTTTAACTTTGTCAGTAGCTTTTGGATGTTCTCCGGCTCCTTCTTTAATTACTTTATATTGCATTCCGCTTGGCAATGTTTTAACGCCTTCTTTATTTTTGTTTTCGGCTAAGAATGCAGCACCTTCTTTTTTGTATTTTTCTGCTTTCTTGGCTGATTCAGCGTTTGTTTTTTTCATCTTTTCTTGTTGCCATTTTCCCATAACAGCATCTTTTACAGGTTTGCTAATAGTTAAACTATCTTTACCTGCTTTACCATCTTCCAAACCTTTTAATAATGCTTGTGGATTGTAATCAATACCACCTTGAGTTAAATTATGGCTTATATCTACACCAATAATATAACTAATACTATCTAAATTTGATGCCAACACTGGAGTTGTCTTTGGTTTTTGTGCATAAGCGCCTACAACTAATAGTAAGCTTATCAGACTAATTGCAATCTTTTTCATATTTAATTATTGATTATAAAATTTTGTACAAATTTAAGAATTATTTAGTTACTACAAATTATATTTTTCATTATTTTAATAATAATTAAGAAATACTATTGAAATTGAGCTAGAAAACCACTTATGTACACTTAAAATATTATTATTTAAACTTCTTAAACGTACTTTTCCTGAATTTATTTCCTTTTCTTTACAGTTATTTTCAAACTTCCCTCAGCTAAAGGATCGTCGAACATTGCATTGTAGTATTTAGCATATTTAGGACCTAATATCGGTACATCGTTTTCTTCGCTGGTTTCGGCTGGTGTTAATTTTGCATAATCAGGTTTTTCTGTTGGCTCTGTCATCGACAACCATGTCCATACTCCGCTTTTGTTTTTTCTGTTATCAATAATTACTGAACCTTTGGGTACATAAGTTCCATCTATAGAAGTTGTAATCTTGCCTGCTTCCATTATCATCGGAAATTGGTTTGCCAAGTATTTGTCAGGATTCGATTTATCATGTTTTAGTTTATTTGGATCATATAATGTTAATACTACACGTAAATCCTGTGCATGTTCTGAATAAAGATCTCCGAAAGTTTGTCGCATTGCCGAAAAGGCATTTATTCTTAAAGCTGTTTCGCTTAATGTAGCTTTTCTTACACCACCATGACCTGTTACTTTGGTTGATAACAATAAACTTGTATCGTGAACCCAAGTTGTAGCTTCTGATAATACGATAGGGATGAGTGGCTTTGTTCCTAATCGCAGCAACCATCCGTTAAGAGTATCTAATTGTTCCTGTTGTCCGCCAATTCTAAAAGCTTCTCTATCGGTAAATAATAAAAATTTCATAGTAATTTCATCACCAGGATAAGCTTGTCTTGCTTTTGATTCCAAATCGGTTAATAATGCAGGTAACTCAAGCATTTTTTCATCAAATAAACTTACTTCTTCGGTTACAATACCTAATTTTGTTTTTTTGCTTGAAACTATTGCTCTTAAAGCTGCTAAATGTGGAGTTATAAGAGCTATATAAGGAAGATATTCAGCCGGTATCGGATCTTCGCTTAGCCTTGCAATATAATCAACAATAAATTCTATCACTCTTTTGGTTGGAACTTTTTTATTATTAAATAACGAAACCATTATATGAGCAAGCAATTTGCGTTCTGACGCATTTAATTCATACATATTATTAAAATTAAAAATTATAAAATGAGAAATGACATTTGTATAAAATGCCGAAAATTTATAAATAAGATTTTAAAAAGAGATATAGCAATACTAATCTCGATGTACGATGTGCCTGAAGAGCGCCTGAATAAAGAAATGTGTGATGCCGATAGTTACTTTCATATTGTTATTATTAACTGAAAAGGTATTGGCTTTTCAACACAACAAAATTACTATAAATTATCCAGCTTTTCATTACTTATTCTCACATAAGGACGAATTAACTATAAATTAACAATTATTATCCAACTGACTGATAACCGGATGCAAATTATAAAGAAATATATAATAAATAAGTCCTTCACAACTTTCTATAGCGTTTAATACATATATTTAGTTTGTCCACGGTGTGGACAGACCTTAATTATATCTTTTTCTCTTGTCCACGGTGTGGACAGACCGATAAGACATCTTTACGACGTGTCCACAGTACGGACAGACCGAAAAGACATCTTTACGACGTGTCCACGGTACGGACAGACCGAAAAGACATCTTTACGACGTGTCCACGGTGTGGACAGACCGAAAAGACATCTTTACGGAGTGTCCACGGTTTGGACAAGTGAAAAAGACGTCTTTACTGCGTGTCCACGGTATGGACAAAAGTAATTGACCTCTTTTAT
>JBAXLO010000168.1:0-10346 GCA_037134755.1 Bacteroidota bacterium
AAAAAAATATAAAAAGCTCTCATCAATCGGTTTGATGGGAGCTTTTTATATTTATGGCGGGTGTTTTCACTAAGAGTACTTAAAGTTTGAAGGATTAATTCACCACTAACTTTCGGCAGGCAGGCTGTCCTCCCCTAAAATGGGAAGGTAAAGACAGAAATTGAAATTGTTTTCTACAAATAGGTCGCCACTATGTGGATGAAAAGACACATCACAGCGTCTCGACTCTGCTCGACTAGCACAATATTCGCACTATATCTGAAATTGAGAATAAAAAAAACGCCCCTGTTCTTGGTAGAGCAGGGGCGTTTGAATATATAAATATGGTTAATTACATTCCGAAACTTGAAGAACGTATAAATTCGTATATAACTGCTGCAAATCCAATAGTGAATAATCCAATCATACAGATTAGCATAGCTGCTTTTGCAGGCACATCGCTTTTGAAGAATGGTATAGGTGTATCACTTTTGTTGATAAACATAGCTTTTACTACTAATAAATAATAGTATAATGATATGGTAGCGTTTAATACTGCAATAAATACTAACCAGAAATAACCTGATTGTGCAGCTGAGATAAATAAATAGAACTTACCAAAGAAACCTGCTACAGGTGGTATACCGGCTAATGAGAATAATGCAATCGTCATAACCCAAACTAATTTAGGGTTAGTTGAATATAAGCCATTGTAATCATCAATATGTTCTTTGCCGGTGTGGTAGTATATAGCTGAAACAACACCAAATGCTGCAAGATTAGAGAAAATATAAATGAATACAAAATAAATTGTTGAAGCCATACCAGCCTGATTAGCTCCTAACATACCAAGTAAGATAAAACCTGCTTGTGCTATTGAAGAAAAAGCAAGGAAACGTTTGAGATTCTGTTGGCGGATAGCAAATAAATTACCAACTGTCATAGTAATTACTGCAATTGTATATAACAACGGTTTCCATATAAAAACTATAGAATGGAATACTGTGAATAGAACTATAGTTAAGATAAATACAGAAGCACCTTTTGATATTACAGATAAATAAGAAGTAATATTAACAGGTGAACCTTCGTAAACATCAGCTGTCCATAAGTGGAAAGGCACTAAAGAGATTTTGAAAGCCATCCCTGAAAAGAAGAAAATAAACGCCATTGTTTGTAAAGGAGTATTTGAAAAACTACTTGATACAAGTGTAAAATAGGTAGAGCCTGTTGTTCCATATATCATAGAGATACCAAACAACAAAACTGCTGATGACATTGCTGCAGATAAGATCAATTTAACACCGGCTTCAGCTGATGTATATCGATTACGATCGTAAGCTGCAAGTGCTGCCATTGGTATGGTTGCAAGTTCTAAACCTAGATATAACATCAGGAAGCTTCCTGAAGATACCATAAACTGCATACCTAGTAATGTTGAGAATAATAAAAGATAAAACTCGCTTATCTTTATCTTATTTTCTTCCAGCCTAAGCCATTTGTCAGCTTGTAAAAGTATTACAAATACACCGGTGTTGAGAATATTCTTCATCAACCATGTAGTACTGTTAATAAAATACATTCCTCCAAATAACTTTCCGTAATGTATAGGTAAAAAACCTACTACCATGTTTATTCCAAAAAGAATAATTGCTAAAGGAATAATCTTATGCTTGCTGTTGTCGCCAAAAGAAAGCTCAGCAATTAAAAGAATAAGTGTTACAGCTGTAAGCACTAATTCATGTCGCATCATTAAAAAACTTTCTAAATTCATATTGTCAGTATATATGCTGTAATATTAATTTTATTATTAACCGGGAATAATCATTGATATTTTTTCGATAATAGGAGTTAAACTATCACCAATTATATTAGATAACCATAATGGAGCCATACCAATACCTGCAATAGCAAGTAATAAAGTAACAGTAGATAATCTTTCGAACCATTTAGCATCTTTAAGTTCAAGATAATGGTCGTTCTTAATTGGACCTAATAACAATGCACCGACAACACGAAGGATATACACCGCAGTTATTACAATTGAAGATACTGCGACAATAGTAACTACTCTGTGGAAAACATCTACATGTTGGAAAGCACCAAAGAAAACTGTCATTTCGGCAACGAAACCACTTAATCCAGGTAAACCTAATGAAGCTAAACCTGCGATAACATAAACGACACCGAGGAAAGGAATTACTTTCATCAAACCACCCATTTCGTTAATCATACGAGTATGTGTTCGACCGTAGATCATTCCAATTAAAGCGAAGAAAAGTGCAGTCATTAAACCGTGAGAGATCATTTGAAGAACTGCACCATCCATTGCTGTTTTATTCATCATCAATACTGCAAATAAAACCAACCCGCAGTGACTAACTGATGAATAAGCATTGATATATTTTAAATCTTTCTGAACTATTGCTCCGAAAGCTCCATAAACAACACTTGTAGCTGTAAGTATTATAAATATCCATGATAATTCGTGAGCAGCTTCAGGTAATAAATAAATAGCTATTCTGAAACATCCATAACCTCCTAATTTCATAAGTACACCTGCATGTAACATTGATACAGCTGTTGGTGCTGAAGCATGGCCGTCAGGCGACCATGTATGGAATGGGAATAAAGCGCCTAATACACCAAAGCCAATAAATGTCATAGGGAAGAACATCCTTTGTGCAGCTATTGGGATATGTACTTTAGCAATCTCCATAATGTTAAAAGTTAATGGACCACCATTAGGTGCAGAGTTCATATATATACCAAGTAAACCTACCATTAAAATAGCAGAACCACCCATTAACATTAAGGTAAGTTTCATTGCTGAATACTCTTTTGGACCTGTCCCCCATATACCGATTAATAAATACATAGGAATAACAGCTACTTCATAAAATAAGAACATAGTGAATATGTCTAATGAAATGAAGAACCCAAATACTCCTGATGATAATAATATTAATGATATAAAAAACTCTTTCGGCAGATATTCAACTTCCCATGAAGCAAAGATACCGGCAAATACTACAATAGCAGTAAGCCCGATCATTGCAACCGAAATTCCATCAACACCTACAAGATAATGTATGTTTAATGACTTATACCACATATGATCCACCTGATATAAAAATGCAGATGTATTACCTGCTTTTCTTTCAGCTAAGAATGAGAATATAAGAACGGCAGCAAGTATTAACTGAATGCCCATTCCAATTGCAGAAACTATTCGAACATGTTTGTTGTCTCTGCAGAATACGATACCTAAAACTGTAAGTACCGGAATTATTACAAAAAATGATAATATATCCATGAATTCTATAGATTAACGTGAAAATAAATAAATAAAAACTACACTAAGTAATATAGCTCCTGAAATAAATACAAAAGCATATTGTTGTACTTGCCCTGATTGGAAACCTTTAATCTTATT
The DNA here is from genome assembly GCA_037134755.1 of Bacteroidota bacterium. Lineage (GTDB taxonomy): Bacteria > Bacteroidota > Bacteroidia > Bacteroidales > JACABE01 > JBAXLO01. The sequence continues at coordinate 3,416 of JBAXLO010000168.1, forward strand.
AGAAGAATAATTAGTTACCCAAGCAATACCATTCATAGATCCATCAACGATATGTCTATCGAACCATGCAACAGGTGCTGAAATATATCTAAAGATTACTTTTTTAGTTACAAAAAGATAAATTTCATCAAAATAGAATTTGTTAAATGCAGCACGATAAAATCCTCTTAATGCTGTTGCAATACGTTTTGGATAGTCTGTTTCTTTTTTATACATCACAAAGGCAATTATAATGCCAATTAGACCAACAGCAATAGAAGGTCCAGCAACTTCCATCCATTCGATATGAGTTTCAAATGGTGTAAAATCAGATGAAACAAACTTACTAAATGGAATATATCCTGTTACAATAGAAGCAATAGCTAAGAAAACTAATGGAACAAGCATCACCCAAGGCGCTTCATGTGGAGTATGATGATAATGAGGTTCAGTATTCCAAAAAACTCTGAAATATAAACGGAACATATAGAATGCAGTTAATCCTGCTACAAATAATTGAACATAGAAAATAAGTTTGTTATGTTCGTAAGCAGCAGCTAAAATTTCGTCTTTACTAAAGAAAGCAGATAAACCTGGAATACCTGCAATAGTTAAACATGCAATTAAGAATGTAATATGAGTAATTGGCATGTATTTTCTTAAACCACCCATTTCGTTCATTACATTGCTATGAACTGCATGAATAATAGATCCAGCACCTAAGAATAATAAAGCCTTGAACATAGCATGCGTAAATAAATGGAACATTGAAGCCATATACCCTAAACCTTCATGTCCACCATATTTGGAAACACCAAGACCAACCATCATATAACCAATCTGTGACATGGTAGAATATGCAAGTACACGCTTAATATCAAATTGTGTACAAGCAATAATCGCAGCAAATAATGAGGAGAAACTACCTACATAAGCTACAACTAATAAGCCATCCGGTGCTGAAATTGCATAAACAGGGAATAAACGTGCTACTAGATAAACACCGGCAACAACCATAGTAGCAGCATGAATCAAAGCTGAAACCGGTGTTGGACCTTCCATAGCATCAGGTAACCATATATGTAAAGGGAACATAGCAGATTTACCTGCACCACCCATAAATACAAATATTAATGACCATGTCATAACTGACATTCCTAAGAATGAAGCACCTGCTCCTGTTACTATTGCTGCTCCATGAACATCAGTCAGGAGTTTAAAATCAAATGTACCTGTGTTAAAGGATAAGATTAATATACCTATCAAGAAACCAAGGTCGGCAAAACGTGTTACAATAAAAGCTTTTTTAGAAGCTGCAACAGCTGAAGGTTTCTGATAATAAAATCCAATCAAAAGGAAAGATGATACACCAACCAATTCCCAGAAGATATACATCTGAAAGATATTAGTTGCTAATACAAGTCCTAACATTGAAAAGCTGAACAAAGATAAGAACGCATAAAAACGTTGGAATCCTATTTCACCTTTCATATATCCAAGACTGTATATATGTACCATGAATGAAACTGTTGTAACTACAACAAGCATCATTACGGATATTGGGTCGATAAATACACCCATATCAATGTGCAGCTTATCACTAAAGTTTAACCAAACAGTGTTAAAAGCAATGATTTTCTGATAAACTCCATCAACTTTACCTACCTGAAAGAAATAGGTAAATGCAGTGTAATAAGAAAGAGCTGCTGCTGTACCAAGACCAATTGTTCCAATAAGTCCTGATATAATTGGTTTCATTTTAAATCCGACTAATCCTACAAATAGGAACACAAAGAAAGGAATAAGCGGGATTAAGATTGTATAGCCAAAGTTCGTCATATTATTTCTTTATTATTAGTTGAATTAAAATTTCATTTTATCTGTTTTATCTACATCAATAGACTGGAAGTTCCTATATATATTAATAATAATAGATATAGCAACCGCAGCTTCAGAGGCTGCAACAGCTATAATAAATATAGAGAAGAACTGTCCTTCCAATTGGTTTGGATATAAATAGCGATTAAATGCAACAAAGTTAATATTAACTGCATTAAGCATTAATTCTATTGACATCAGCATAGTAATTAGATTTCTTCTGGTAATAAAACCATATACTCCAGCAAAAAACATTAAAGCTGCTGTAATCAAAAAATACTCTATGGGTATTCCTGTTTGCATATCTTATTTAGTTTTAATTTTTTTAGCAACAACTATAGCTGCAATCATAGCAGCTAATAACAAAATACTGATTACTTCAAATGGTAAAGCATAACCATTATCTCCATAGCTCATCAAATCAGTTCCAATTGTGTTCATGTCAACAAGCTTTGGAACTGAATTGTTATTCTGAAATGAATAACTTAAAATAGAAGTTATAACTAATACAGCACCTGCTGCTACAGCTATTCCTGCATATACTTTCTTTAATAAAGCCGGTGATTCAAACTTTTCACCAATATGACTTGTAAGTAATATTGAAAAGATAATCAATACTACAATACCACCTGCATAAAGTGTAAGTTGAACTGCTGCAAGAAATTGGTAATTCAACATGAAATATAAAGCAGATGTAGCAACGAGAACAAACAATAAGAATGTTGCTGCTCTAAGTATTTTCCTGCTCGTTACTGTTAATATCGAGAATACGATAATCATTAACGAGAATACGATAAACATTATTTGATTTCCTGTCATTTCGAAATTCCTTTCTTATTATTTATTGAGCAGTTTGTTTACTTTTTAATGAAGAACCCGGATGATTAAGAGTCTTATTAAGTTTTTCCTTATTAAAAACTGCATGTTCAAACTCATTTGAGAATACAATTGCATCCTGAGGACAAACTTTTACACATAAACCACAGAATGTACACATCCCTAATTTATATATATATGTATCCAGTTCTTTCTTTTTCTTGCCGTCTTCAGTTTCAGTTTGTTTACTGGTAATTTCAATAGTCCCGTTAGGACAATTAATTTCGCAGATGCTGCAAGCAGTACATTTATGCTGATTGTTTTCGTCATGTGGCATCACAAGTTCGCCTTTAAAACGATCAAGCATCACCAATGTCTTCCTGTTTTCGGGATATTGTTGGGTAACAATTTCCTTTGGGTGAATGAAATAGTAACCAGTTACCATCATTCCCGTTAGTAATGTTTTAATCCCCCCGAATAAATCTTTTAAATATTTAATGATTGAATTCATATAAACTTCTTAACAGATATTATTAACATTATAAATTAGAAATGCCATCCCATTAGCACTATCAAAGCCATTAACACAATATTGACAAGATTGATAGGAAGTAAGAATTTCCATTCAAGTTTCAATAATTGGTCTATACGTAAACGTGGGAAAGTCCATTTGAACCACATCATTATGAATATAACTACCATAGTTTTTCCCATATACCAGAAGAATGGTGGGATAAAATCCATAACATGATTAAACGAAGTTAAACCTGAAATGTGGAATGGCATCCAACCTCCCCAGAATAATGTTGCAGCCATTGATGCTACAATAAACATATTCATGTATTCAGCAAGGAAAAAGAATGCAAACTTTATTCCTGAATATTCAGTATGGAAACCTGCAGTTAATTCTGATTCAGCTTCAGCAAGGTCGAAAGGACCACGATTAGTTTCAGCAGTACTTGCGATTAAGAAGATAACAAATGCAATAAATGCCGGAATGTGTCCTGAAAAGATAAACCAACAATCACGTTGTTCTTCAACAATAGTTGAAAGTTGCATACTTCCTGAAAGAATAACGATAGTAACTAAAGATAGTCCAATTGATAATTCATAACTTACTATCTGAGCACCACTTCTCATAGCTCCGATTAAAGAGTATTTGTTGTTACTAGACCATCCTGCTAAAAGTATTCCAATAACACCTAAAGAGGAAACAGCCATAACATAAAGTACCCCAATGTTAAAATCTATAGCATGCAAACCCAAACCAAATGGTATCGCAGCTATTGCCATAAACGAAGCAATAATAACAATAAAAGGTGCTAAATTAAAAAGGAATTTATCTGCATTATTAATATGAATTAATTCCTTCATTAATAATTTGATAAAATCCGCAATTGTTTGGAACATACCATAAGGTCCTACTCTGTTTGGGCCTACTCTATTCTGAATAAAACCACATATTTTCCTCTCGGCATATACTAAGAATAAGCCAACAATTGCATAGAACAAAAGAAAAACCAAACCGATAATTGTCATCTCGATCAGCATGGCAGCTAATGGAGGTAAGTTACTATATAATAACTTATCAATCGACTGGTTAAACGCTGTAAAATCGTAAATACTAAATCCCATATACGTTGTTTTAGTTTATTGTTTCAACAATATTGTAAACTAATTATAAGTTCTTAATTAACGGTCAATATCAGGAATAACTAAATCCAGTGAACCGCCTATAGCTACTAAGTCAGCAATCTTGAAACCTGCTGCCATTTTATTAAGTGCTGATAGATTACTAAAGTTTGGTGAACGGAATTTTACTCTTACAGGATACTTCTCTCCTGAACTGATTACATAAACTCCAAACTCACCTCTGCAAGCTTCTACTCTTTGGTAATATTCACCTTCAGGTAATTTGATAATAGGTTTCATCTTAACTGCATAGTCACCTTCTGGAATATTATCAATTAATTGTTCGATAATCTTCATTGATTCCCACATTTCAGCAATACGAACCTTGTAACGTGCCAGTGAATCACACTCTGTAAATAAGATCTCTTCGAATTGTACTTTATCATAAGCACTATAAGGATGATGTTTTCTAACATCGCAAGCAAAACCGGAACCTCTACCGCTTGGTCCTGTTACACCCCATGATATAATATCTTCTTTACTTATAGGTCCAATTCCTTTAGTTCTTTCCTGCATAATAACATTACCTGTAAGTAATTCATCGTATTCAGGAAGTTTTTTACGGAAGTAAGGAATAAATTCTTTTACTCTTTTAATAAAATTAGGGTGAATATCATTCATCAAACCACCAGGACAATTATAACTCTGTAGTAAACGTCCACCTGTTGTTTCTTCGAATATATCCAATATCTTTTCACGATCACGAAGACCATAGAAATAAGTTGTAAGAGCCCCCATATCCATACCAAAAGCACACCACCAAAGTTCGTGTGATGCTAAACGAGATAATTCTGATATAATGGTACGTATGTATTTAACTCTTTCAGGTACTTCAATCTGAAGTGCATTTTCAACTAATAAACAAACTGCTTCATTATTGATGTGAGCAGAAAGGTAATCCAATCTATCTGTAAGATGTATTATCTGTTGATAAGTCATCTTTTCACACATCTTTTCGATACCACGATGAATATAGCCACAATGTGGTTCTATATTAGCAACAGTTTCTCCTTTTAATGAAATAAGCAACCTCAATACACCATGCGTTGATGGATGCTGAGGCCCCATATTTAATAAATACTCTTCCTGTTCGATATCTTGTTGTACTATTTCTTCTGTCATTGTTTAGTTCCTTTCTATTATATTTACTTCATCAACATAATCTTTACGCAAAGGATATCCTACCCAATCTTCTTCATCCAAAAACATTCTTCTCATGTCAGGATGATTTTTAAAAGTAATCCCAAACATATCATAGATTTCTCTTTCATTGAAGTTAGCAGTTTCCCAGATATCACAAACTGTATCTAAAACAGGAGTTTCTCTATTAGTTGTTGATACCTTTAGTAATAAATGATGTCTCAAATCTGTTGATTCTAAGAAATAACTTACACCCAATGCTTCTTTTACATCTGTACCACTTTGACAGAATAGAAAATCAAAATGAAGTTCTGCATTTTCTTTAAGAGTCGCTGCTACTTGATGTAGTTTATCAGGTTCAACAGTCATAATAACATATTGAGTAGTCTCTGATATTACAGCAGTAGGGAATACTTGTAGTAATTTTTCTTTTAATTGCTCGTTCGTCATACTTATAATAATATAGATGAATGATAATATTTCTAATTACTTAATTTCTGTTGGTTCAGCAAATGTGTCAGGTTGCTTGCGTGGATTCCTGATTGTCTCTGTCTGAATTTTACGTTGTAATTGCATAACGCCATATAACAATGCTTCAGGACGTGGAGGACAACCCGGAATATATACATCCACAGGTATAATTTTATCTACTCCTTTTATTACATGATAAGAGTTATAATAAAAAGGACCTCCTGATATTGCACAAGCACCCATTGCAATCACATACTTTGGTTCAGGCATTTCATCATATAGTCGTTTTAAAACCGGAGCCATCTTATTAACGATAGTTCCTGCTACAACTATTACATCAGCCTGACGTGGACTTGCTCGATATACTTCGATTCCGAATCTTGCGAAATCGTGACGTGAAGCTCCTGCTGCCATCATTTCGATACCACAACAACTTGTTGCGAACGTTAAAGGCCAGATAGAATTTGATCTACCCCAGTTAATAACAGCGTCTATAGTGGTGAATAATACATTACCACCGCTTTGTTTGAAGAGTTCAAGAGTTTCGTTATCCTTGAAGTCTTCATACTTCATTGATTTTATTCCCATATTAATGCATGTTTTTTCCAGGCATACAATAAGCCCAATCCAAGAATAAAGAAGAATATCATAATTTCGATAAAAGCTTGTGATTTTAATGTATGCATCACAACAGCCCAAGGAAACAGGAATACTGTTTCAACATCGAAAACTAGGAATAAAATAGCAAACAAATAATAGCCTACGTTAAACTGTAGCCATGTTTTGCCTATTGTTGGTATTCCACTTTCATAAGGCTCTGACTTTACCGGATTTGTTGAGGTTGGCGGAATGAAACTGGAGAAGATAATAGCACCTCCTACCAGTATTACTGCCACAATAAAGAATAGTATCAAACTTTCGCTACTCATATTCGAACAAAATTAGATTATCAATT
>JBAXLO010000169.1:0-10321 GCA_037134755.1 Bacteroidota bacterium
TTTGTTGTTGGTTTTAAAAAATAAGGGAATGATGAGAAAATATATAATCTGTTTAATAATCTTTTTAATTTGCACTTTAAAAGTGATGTCTCAAAATGAAAACAAAGGTATTCGTTATTACTTTTGTCAAAAAATAGATACAATATTAAAAATTGCTATAGATAGCAATATACTTAATTTGAAAAATTCTGACTCATTGTCATACTTTATATTCTTCTATGACGGTGATACAACTATAGGAATTAATTTGGAAACTTATTCTAAAAAACATTCTATATATGATTCAATAGGAGATATAATATATTGGATTGGATATATTGTGAAAAATACAAACAGATATATATTAATTAATAACCAAAAAATACCTATAGTCTTTTATTCAGATTTAGATTATGGTGTTATAAAGATGCTTGACGAAAAGGAAGGTGCACATTTACAATACTATTGGACAAGAGAGTTTGAGAAACGACTTAGAATTGTTGCAGATAAAAGAGGAGCCATGAATTTTAAAATTTATAAAGTCAGCTACTAAATATTTAAAATAAAAAGCAAAGCAATAAAAAGGAATAAAAATTAAGGAGTTTTAAAAAATAAGGGAATGGGAAAGGCAGAGATTCCTCATTACATTACTAATGACAGAATATCGCAAAGTATATATAATGTGCTATTTGCGTTTTCTAATATATCCGCTAAGCGGTTTGGAACCGCTAAGCGGGATAGCTACCACTTAGCGGTTCTAAACCGCTTAGTGGTTATATTCTGTCATACTACTTGGTGGGCTGTAAGTCTTGGGGCTCGGAATGACATTTAACATTTGGTGGTTATAAAAGAATTTGTCGGTTAAGCCGACAAATTCTCTATACAATAAAAAGAAGAACTGTCATCCCGAACAAAGTGAGGGATCTGTTAAATTAAATTGAGATAGCAAGATTATGTTGTATCTTTGTAAGGATGTTTTAAAAAAATGTAAATATGAAAAAGGCAATATTATTTTTAGTAGTTATAAGTTTGTTTTTATGTTCTGCTAATGTTAAAGAAAATAATAAATATGCAAAATATGAAAATAAAGAAGATACTATTTGTAGAGTCTCAAGAAGAGAAATTGAAAAAAGATGGTTTTTTGATACAGTTATTGTTTGTGCATGTCCAACTAAGGTTGAATTAGATTCATTAAACCTTGAGTCAGAATATTTGAAAAAAGAAAAAAATGAATTTAATAATGCTGTTGCATTTTTAAAAAGAACTAATTTGAGGAATTACTTAGTTTTTGATACTTCGGAAGTATATAATTTTATTGTAAATCGAAATTGTTTTTACTATTCTAAAAGTAATTCTTATAAAATTTATAAAAAGCATTGGTATTTTATATTTTTTGATGGGAATAAAGATACTTACTCTACAGTTTCAGATAGTCTAGAAGGCGATTATATGAAATATTTTGAACCTCCACCAGTAAAAGTTGAAACTAAAACATATTATATAAAGAGAAATTAAATAAATTTAAGATTATGAAAAGAACATTTCTATTATTAATATTAGTTCTCGTTTTTTCATGCTTTTTGAAAGGTAATGAAATTTATATAACTAAAAAGAGTTCTAAAGATAAAGATACTTTACGTTGTATTGTTTCGGAAAGAGAAATAAGAAATAAAATATTTCTGGATACAGTTATTATTTTTGTTTGCCCTACAGAAAAAGAATTAGATTCATTACACAAAGCTAATGGTAATGAATGGTACGAAACTCTTGAACAAGATGCAGGAATGTATAATACGGATGCTTTAACATTTTTATTAAACAAACCTAGAACTAACAAATATCTAATTACTGACTCTGTAGATTTATTTATATTTGTTTATAAAAATGACCCCATGCCATATGGAGTTAAAAAAAGTTTTTTTGTAAATAAATATAACTCACCTTGGTTAATTATACTATTTAATGGTATAGATAAACCTGTTGTTACAGCACCTGTTAATATAGTAGAAACTTATAATAATTATTTTAAAAAGAAGAAAAAATAATCTATGTTTTCAATGATATTAATCTTCACCCTTAAGATAAAATAAAAAGCAAGGCAATTAAAAGGAATAAAAGACCTCCCCAACCTACCGGCAGGCAAGCACCTCCGTTCGGTGGCTCTAATATCATCGCTTACCTAGCAGTACACAAGTTAAGATTTAATAATTTCAAAACAATAATTAACTGCTTACAACGACTCTAAAGCAATTCAAATGTTAAAAATATGATAAAATATAATAATAAATAACTTAGTGTCTATTTTTTTGTTACTTTTGAAGTAATATTTAGAATCAAATTAAACATTATTCAAAAAATTTAAAACATTGTAACAATGAAAAATAAATACTTTCTTAAATTAATCTTTTTATCAATACTTTTAATTTCGTTAACTAACGTTAATGTAAAAGCACAATTTACCAGTGGTAATTTAGTAGTATTAAAAGTTGGTGATGGCACTACTGCATTAACAAGTAGCGGAAGTCCAATCTTTTTGCAACAATATACTCCAACCGGCTCGCTTGTCAACACCATTACATTTCCAACAACAGGCACTAATCCGGTTTGCATAAGTGGAACAGCTTCATCCGAAGGACAACTTACCAGAAGTCCTGATGGTAGTAATGTGTGTGTTACAGGATACAAAATAGCTCCTCCATATACATCAAGTCTGTCGGCCACAACATCTGCTGTTATTAACAGAGTTGTAATGAAAGTAGATAATACAGGAACCATATCTACAGCAGCAACTACAGCTACTGAATTCTCAGCTAATAATATCCGCTCAGCAGTATCAGATGGAAACGGTAATTATTGGGCAGTAGGCGGCACAACCGGAGTATTTCATTTTGGAGCAACAGCATCAGATACTGCTCTTGTTTCTAATACATCAACCAATATAAGATTTGTAGCAATCTACAACTCTCAATTATACTATTCAACAGCAAAAGGAACTAACGGTGTTTATCAGGTAGGTACAGGAATGCCAACAACTACAGGGCAAACTTCAGTAAATGTAATACCTACTAAATCCACATCTTCACCATATGGTTTCATTATGAATGCTACTGCTGATATATGCTATATAGCAAGCGATTCACTTTCACTATCGACAGGGGGAATAGAAAAATGGGTATCTACATCAGGTGTATGGTCCAAAGTATATACTTTAGGAAAAGGAGGATCTTTTATTACAGGCTATAGAAGTTTAGCTGTTGACTGGAGTGGCACACACCCTACAATTTATGCAACTACTGCTGATGCTACTACTAACCGTATCGTAAAAATAATTGATACAGATTCTACAGTTATACCAACAGTTATAGCCACTGCCGCAACCAATACCATGTTTAAGGGTATAGCATTAGCTCCTGCTAATAATGTAGTAGCTGTTGCCCCTACTGTAAAAACTTTATCAACTTCGGGTGTTACATCCAATTCAGCAATTTGTAATGGTAATTTAGTTTCAGATGGAAATTCAACTGTCACAGCAATGGGGATTTGTTACGGTGCAACTTTAAATCCCGACATAGTAGGTACGCATACATCTGTTGCAGGTGTTGTTGGTAATTTCAATGCCAACATATCTTCGCTAACAGCCGGCACAACATACCATTACAGAGCTTATGCCACTAATTCAATAGGTATTAGTTATGGTGCTGACTCTACTTTTACAACAGCAACTTCAGCTGTTGCACCAGTAGTTACAACTGTAAATTATTCAAATCTTTCGCCTTTTACAGTAAGTATTAATTGTAATGTTTTAAATGATGGAGGAAACACAATTACTGCCAGAGGAGTTTGTTATAGTACAGGCACAAGTCCTACTTTGTTAAATACGCATACTTCCGAAACAGGAACAACAGGAACATTTACAAGTAATTTAACAGGTTTATCTCAAGGAACCACATATTATGTAAGATCTTATGCTACTAATGGTATCGGAACATCTTATGGTAACGAATTAAGTTTTACAACCACTTATTATATCCCAACTTATACTATCAGCCAGGTAAAACTAATAAATGCTCAAGGTGTTGCTGACTCTATAAATACTTATTGTAAATTAATTGGGGTAGTACATGGAATAAATTTCACTAATTCAGGTTTATCGTTTTATATGCTTGACGCAAATGCAGGTATTAATGTGTATAGTGCATCAGCACTTTATGGATATAATGTAACAGAAGGTGACAGAATAAGAGTGATAGGTAAAATCCAACAAACAAGAGGACTTATAGAAATGCTTCCTGATTCTATAGTAAAAGTATCTACTGGAAACACATTGAATACCCCTCTAGTTGTAACCACTTTAACCGATGCAAACGAATCCTATTTAATTAAAATGAATAGCCTTACGTATATATCAGGTTGGCCAACAATTGCCGGACCTACAGCAACAGTATTAGCTAAAAATGGAGCCGACACTATAACTATAGAAATATTTTCGCAATGCCCGTTACAAGGAACAGCAGCACCTGTAAATCTTTTTAATATTATAGGTCTACAATCACAATATACTTCAGCAATTACACCTCCATTCTTGACAGGCTATTATATTTTACCAAGATCTGTATCCGATCTCATATTATCAGTAAATGATATTCAAAATGAAGCATCAAACATTACTATTTACCCAAACCCTTCGAATGGGAAATTTAATGTAACTAATAATGATAAAAACAATCTTGATGTAAGTATTTATACTTTACAAGGAAACTTGATTTATCATACAATTACTAATAAACTAACAACATCATTTGATATATCTAACTTTAGTAAAGGAGCTTACTTTATTAAACTTATTGATACAAAAACTAACAATACACACACAAGCAAACTGATTATTCAATAATTTTTAAATTAAATAATAAAAAGCCTTCTCAATTCAAGATTGTTGAGAAGGCTTTTTTATGTTAAAGAATCACACAGTTTTTTAATCTTAAATGAGTCCACTATTATAAGTTATTAATGAATAAAAACGTCGTCATAGCGAGGAGGAACGACGAAGCAATCTGTTGTTTATGTGTATGATGAGATTGATTCACTTCGTTCGCAATGACGTCATGTTACTTATAGTAGTGGACTCAAAATTATATATATTCTTTCTTTTTAATGATAAATATTAAATTAAATCTTCGATGCTATGCAATTTAATATTACTTTTGCATAATAAAAAAAGTTTAAATAACTATTAAATCAATTATCATACGTGAAAAAAATTATAACCATAGCTTTCCTATTAATGTTGATGGTAAATACATTTGCACAAGAGTGGGATCAAGCTCCTCCAACCACATATTTAAACACCAACAATAATCAATTACGCTCCACAAATAATGCTTGGAATCTTCAATTTACTACAAACATTACTTCTCAAAACTGGGCTAACCATATTTATGGAATCGAAACTGATGGCAACTACTTTTATATTACCAATTGGAAAAGCAATAAATTTTATAAAGTAACAACTGTTGGTACTTTAGTTGATAGTTTTGCACTTGCAGGTGCTGATTTATTTACTACAACCGGAAGAAGCATAAGAGATCTAACATATGATGGACAATATTTTTATGGTGGCACAATATATAATATTATCTACAAAATGGATTTTACTTCACATACTTTAGTAGATTCTATCACATTGCCATTGGGATTTAATGTTCGTTTTATTGCTTATGATCCAACTGCTAATAGTGGCGCAGGTGGTTTATGGGTTGGTCCATGGAATACTCAAGGACCAAGATTATATAGTATGAATGGAACTTTTTTAGACTCTATCCCGGCAATTAATATAGGAACTTATTCTGCATCAGGTGCAGCTTTTGATAATGTTTCACCGGGAGGACCTTACTTATGGTTATATTCTCAAGCTTCAGGTGGAAACTATAATGATTTAATACAAGTTAAGATCTCAACAAAGATGCCTACAGGTTTAGTTCATGATGTGTCAACTGAAATACCTTCAGTAGCCGGAACAGCTTCAGGTGGTTTATTTATAAAGACTAATTTAATTGGAAGCACAACTACAATAGGCGGTATAACACAAGGTGGGACAATTTGGGGTTATGATATAGCCTCTTCTTACTTTCCTCCAAAAGGAATGACTATAAGTAGTTTGAACACACAAAACTATATACAAGTTAATACTACACAGACTTTGTCGGGTAGCTTAAGGAATGTTGGTTTAGATGCTATTACTTCTTTCAATCTTAAATACTCAATCAATGGGGATACAGCGATAACTCAAAATGTAAACGGAGTAAATATTTCTTCAAACAGCACTTATAATTATACGCACCCAACACAATGGACTCCTACTACTGTTGGTAGTTTTACTATTAAAATATGGGCATATAATATTAATGGAGATTCAACATTTAAAAGTGACACTCTTACAAAAGTTATTAACACAATGACTGTTTTGACAATGAAAAGAATTGTCTTGGAAGACTATGTAGGTATTCATTCACAATATTCTTCTGATGGTGATAGAATAGCTAATGATTACAAAGCTCTTCATCCTAATGATGTATTTCTGATTAATATTCATCAAGGAGGATTTGCAGCCCCTAATACAGGTGAACCTAATTACAGAACTTCTTTTGGAGACTCATTAGCTCATCAAGCTGGTTTAACTATCTATCCTTCCGGGACTATTAACAGGCATCTCTTTGAATCAGCAAACAAAACTGCTTTAGATAGAATTTATTGGAATACTGATTGTGATGAAATATTAGCTATGCCAACTTATGCATCAATAAGTTTAACTGCCAGTGCAGTTACTACTACACGAATTTTAACAGTAAACGTTAATGCAAACTATGTGAACAATAGTCCTGCTTTGAACTTAATGAATGTAGCATTAGTTCAAGACAGTGTATTAGGTCCTCAAGTTTATGGCATAACATACAATCCAACCCAAGTAATGCCTGATGGTGTAACTTATATACACATGAACATGTTGCGTCATTTAATAACCGGACAGTGGGGTGATACAATATCAACAACTACTTCAGGCACTAATTTTCAGAAAACTTATACTTATACCTTGCCTGATAATATTAATGGAGTTGGTTTAGATATTAATCATTTAAAGATTGTTGCTTTTATTACGGAAGGTAAACAAGAGATTGCTACAGGAGAAGAAACTTCTGTTTCTGTTATACAATCCATTCAACATCTATACACTAATTGTTTTAAGATGTATCCAAATCCTTCAAAAGGAATTGTTAATATTACAGGTATAAGTGGCAAATCGCAGATTACTGTAACTAATATCTTTGGTGAGAATATAATGTATGTTGAAAACACAAAAGTATTAGACCTATCAAAGTTCGCCAATGGAATTTATTTTGTTAAGATTAACTCAAATAACAACATAGTTACTGAGAAAATAATTTTAAACAAATAATTGCTTAAGTCAATAGAACTAAATGATAATTTATATATCAATATTAAAGAAGCCAATAGGATAAAATTCTATTGGCTTCTTTAATTAATCAAAAAAGTGTTGTAACTTTGTAATGAATTTAATGTTATATAGCTATGAAAAAGTCCCTAATTATAATTGCGCTTTTAATAGGATTTATCAATACATCCTATAGTAATGACACGATAACTAGTAGAGTTATCATTTTCCAGACTAATAATTTGCATGGCTCATCAAACAGTTATAAGTTATTTGCAAATGATAGTTTATTGATCAGATTAAAGAACAACACCTACTTTATTTATGATTGTTCTCCGGGGCTTTATAGCTTTACTGTTGACAAGTTAAAGAGTTCTCAATTGCCTTTGGTTGTTGAGAAAGGGAAAACATACTATGTTAGATTGATTGAGAACACCGGAATGTTTAGGATAATGCCGGAGCTCTTATTAGTTGACAGTTTAACTGCAAATTCTAAGATAAGAAATGGGAGTTTAACGAAGGTGGAGAAAACGAATCTTCCTTATAAAAGACCACAGAACAGATTAGGTATATTTTTGGGATATGGCATCGGAACTAACAACATTGTGGTTGCCTCAACTGCTGACAGCAACAGTTCTACTATTAGTTTTGGAGGGGGGGGTTTATTTGGATTAAAGTATGGTCGTGAGTTTGGACGACACTTTGATTTGGCTTGCGATTTCAACTACCAGTTTAGTTTCCTTATTCCAAACTTAACCAATGCTGCAACTAATTTCAACAGGTCTTTTATTTCGTTAACTCCTTCTTACATCATTCCATTGGGAGATGGCGAGAAGATGCGATTTAAAGTTGGTGCCGGTATAGATTATTATTGGTATTCAAAAATAGTTTTCAATACTGCTAACTTGAACAATGGTTTTAATGATAGTTGGATGTACGACAAAACCTTTGGTTATCATGCTAGGGTTAACTTTGAAATGAATTTAAATGAAAGATGGTCTTTAGACTATGGCCTTAAATATTATAATGTAAAATATCATGTTGGATATGATAATCCAGACCCTAATGACAAATTTCACAATACTATTGGTTCAGGGGTCGACTTAATTATAGGTCTGAATTATCATTTTTAAACTAATTATGTCTTAATATCCATAATTATAGAACAGCAGTAGTTGTTTATCTTCTCATAATTATCTATAATACTCAGATAACAGTTACCGGCTTTATAGGTATATTCATTATTAGCCAAATCCTGGTAATGGATTGTTAATATCTCGGACTTTAGTTTTACTAATATGTCCCTTAATCGCTCGCTTTTCTCTTTATTAACATTTTTGTAATCAGTATCCAGAACCTCATTTAAAGTAATAAAAGATTGTTCAACCAATTCGAACATTTCTGTAAGGAAATTACGCATTGGCTGGGTAAACCATATCTTCTGTTTATTCTTGTTATCTATATCATTAGCAGTTGTTACAATAATATCACATATAGAAGTAATATGAGTATTGATGTGTTGCATCGATGTAATCAAATTAGATTCTTTACTGCTAAGATCGTCTTCGGCTGCCTTGGTAATATATTCTGAGATAGTATTGTGAGTCTTATCTGAAATGGCTTTATATTTTGTAATCTTATCAATTAGTCTAGCATACTTAACCTCGTTCTTTTCGGTAAGGATGCGAGGAATCAACTCAAACATCTTAGCAATACGCTTCCCGTAAAGGGCAATCTCTTTTTGAACAGGTTCAATATGTATGCCGGGCGATTGAAACATAATAGAATCAATATACTTTAGCTTCGACTTCTCCCTCTTCTTTTTATTGGGTACTAATATATTCAACAACTTGACGAAAGGATTGACAAAGCCTATAAACAATAGCGTATTAAGAATATTAAAAGAGGTATGAAACAAACATAATGAGATAAGAATTATAGTGCTATCTGTAAAGGAATATCCCTTTGCAAAATAGATCACGACGGTGTTGACCATATTTATAAAAGGGTAGAAGACAGGCAACATCCACATCACACCAATAAGTTTGAATAGCGTGTGAGAGAAGGCACTCCTTTTGGCAGGACGATTGGCTATAATAGCAGCCAGATTAGCAGTAATAGTTGTACCGATGTTTTCTCCAAGAATCAAAGCAGCAGCAAGATCATAGGGGATAATTCCCCGTAAGGTTAAGATAATAGTAAGCGTAATGGTAGCGCTTGATGACTGTATAAGTGCCGTAAACACAGCTCCGAAAAGGATAAATAATAAAATGGGATGATAACTACAAGTAGAGAATTTTGTTATAAAACTATAGATATCAGGGTTGTTCTGCGGATCGGGGAATAGGTTTATGAGGAAGCCAATACCGATAAATAATATTGAGAATCCTATGATAAACTCACCCCATGATTTACGGATTTTACTTTTTGAGAACATCAAGGGCAAACTTAAGCCAACAAGCGGAAGTAGTACTGTAGTAAGGTTGAACTTAAGGCCAAGTAATGTTATAAACCATATCTTAATGGTAGTGCCGATAGTGGCACCCATCATCACTCCAATAGATTCAGTAAGACTGATTAAGCCGGCATTAACGAAGCTCACCAACATGACAGTAGTTGCCGAAGATGCCTGAATGATTGCTGTTATCAATAAGCCCGAAAACACTCCTCTAAAACTGTTTGATGTCATAGAGGTGAGGATTTTGTGAAGCCCATCTCCTGCTACCTTCTGTAAGGACTCACTCATGAGTTTCATCCCGTAAAGGAACAATCCAAGCGACCCTAGTATGGTAAATATCTTTAAAATCAACTCTAACATCTTATAATTATGAATTATGAATTATGAATTATGAATGAAATCATTACTTTATTTTTTATTAACTCTTTTTCTTT
>JBAXLO010000170.1:0-10288 GCA_037134755.1 Bacteroidota bacterium
TTTAGGATGTATTGTTTTCTGGTAAAACCTTAGAAACTCCTCCGTTTCTTCTAAAAAACTTTTTTTATAATGATGTTGAGAATTGAAATTTCTTTTGTTCATTAGCATCAAACAATCTATTTAGGACAGTTGCATATTCTTTATTTTCCTCAATGTAATATATCAAAGGTGCTGTATCAAGAAACACTGTTTTGTTTTCAAGTCTGTTTATTAGTCCCATGCTTCTCTTTCTTTTGCAATATAGTTTTCAATATTTACATCCTGCCAAACTTCTTTACCCAATCCTTTTAATTTTGTAATATTAATTGATTTGGTTTCATTTGAAGAATGTTTTAGCATAGAAACAATCTTCGACATTACATTAATCTTATTAGTGTAATCAAGTGCTTCTATTTCCTGAATTATATTGTTAATATTTATAGTGCTACTCATGTTCTTATTTTTTTACAAAGATACTATATAATTATGAATTATGAATTATGAATTGTTTTTTATTTACAACCAAAGCTTGGGTTTAAATATAAAAGAGAAGAAAAAAGATAAATTCTCTCCCTTGGAGATGATTTAGGTGAGGTCATTCTCTAATTAATCCTTCAATTGAAATATCTTCGTCTATTTTAGGCCAATGTATTCCATAACCTGACGGTGATATTTGATATTCTCTTTTTTCTTCGTCAGTTGCTAAAGCTAGTTTTTTGGACAGCTCTGCTAATTTATACTTATAAATATGTCCATCAACTTTAATTACTATAAAATCGTTCTCAAAGTTTACTTCTGATATATTATGCAATTTTTCCATGTTAGTTTTCCTTTTTAAAGTAATTATTCCATTCATTTATCAAATAATCAAAATGATCATAAATAATTTTCTTGATCTCTCTTTTAGCTTGTGAAGTCATATTGTAAGCATGAGCTTCTTTAATTTCATATTCATCGACTAACAACCAGTATTTACATTCCATCTC
Organism: Bacteroidota bacterium; assembly: GCA_037134755.1. Classification (GTDB taxonomy): domain Bacteria; phylum Bacteroidota; class Bacteroidia; order Bacteroidales; family JACABE01; genus JBAXLO01. Next base: position 966 of record JBAXLO010000170.1, read on the forward strand.
CGCTTTCTCTGCATGAATATGCATTGGCTCATTTCCTTCATTTGAATAGAAAAATAATCTCCACCCTGCTATAATTAATATTGTCGGCATGTTTATTTTTTTTACAAAGATACTATATAATTATGAATTATGAATTATGAATTATTTTTTATTTATAACCAAAGTTCGGGTTTAAATATAAATAAGAAGAAGAAAAACAATTTACCTTTAGATAAAACGAATTTATATAAATACCTGAATCAAATTCCTCCCCTCTCAGGGCTACTCTTTATACACATCTTTTATGTTTATTAATAAATAGAATTTAATATTTATTTTCTTTTGTCTTAGGATAGACATCAAAGAATTAACGTTACAAAACAAGCTTTTAAAAATGTGCGCGCGGTTTAGCTAAGCAATCCACGAGTTCCTACGAACTAATGTTAAATAAGATAAAAATCTATCATAGGAACGGCTTGGATTGCGAGATGATTTTTTAAAGCTTAGTTTTGAAGTAAATTCTTTGCAGTCTTGATTTTTGTTACTTTTGATCAAGCAAAAGTAAATAAAGAAAAATAATAATTTACAGATAAAAGCAAAACATAATTCTCATTTATTTAGAAACTTATAAAGTTGTGTATAAAGAGTAGCCTCTCAGGGGAGGTTAGGTGGGGTTGCTTTTATAACCTAAGTTCGGGTTTAAATATAAATAAGAAGAAAACAAATCATTTTAGATACAATCTAATTTTATTTGGTAATTTGATCGAAAAGTAGTACTTTTGAAAAAATAAAGGTATGTAATGCTTTAATTAATAAAAGACTATATGTAGATATTAAACTAAGTCTACATGTTATTAAAGAAAGAAACAATACATTAATTTGATTTAATAATTCATATTATTTAACTAATAAATTAATAATAGAATAATGTGAATATATATCAATACAAAATATACATGATATTATAGATACTTTAATAAATGGTTATAGATGCTTTAATAATTTAGGTTTTATAGATAGTGTTTATTATAGATGACATGACATTATAAATATGATTATAAATGTTTTGTTAAAAATGGAAATGAATACCAAATTAATTAAGTACCACATATTAATATTTTCCTAATTTAATTAATAATATTTTAATACGTTTTTTATGAACATTTTTAAATTAATTTTAGACATTTTAAGATGGTTTTTCTCAGGAGTTGGTGTAAAAATCTTAGAATACTTAGGAATTTTTAATTCTGGAAAAAATCATGATTCAGATTTTATAACAGTAACTATTCCACCACAACCTTTATATGGGCATATTTGTGAGAATAATATGGTGATAAATAAAAAAGAAATCAAATCTGTAGAAGATGCCCCCTATAATGAAAAATTCAGAACAAATATTATCATGAAAGATAATAGTAGATATAGTGTTGTTGAGACTCAAGAACAAATATTAAAGAAGTTATAAAGATAAAATTAAATAAATAATAAAAATAGGACTATTTAAGATTTTATAGCCAATATATAGTCCTATTTTTTTGTTTTAACATTAAATAAAAAAACAAGTGTTTAATATCTATTTATAAGCCTAATTTAGAATTTGCAAAATCATAAAATTCTTTTTCAGTCATAAATTCCCCATCAATAAAACAATTATTAATAAGATCATATATTTTAGAATTATGTGTATACTGATATTTTAATCCCCAAAGTTTATAAAAATCTTCTTTTTTGGCAATAATGCTTTCTTCCATTCCTAATGGAGGTCTATAAATCTGGAATTCCAAAAATTGATGAAATAATAAAGGAATATGAATTTCACTAGGAAATTCATCACCAAATTCATTGATGATTAAATCAGAAAAATGAGTGTATAACTCTTGTAATATTTTATCTATATTTTCAATTAAACTGTCATTATAAACCGAATATATATAAATTTTCGTATCTAAAAATTCAATTTTTAATTGATAACAGTCTAATATTGGATTTACTTTTTTTAATTCTTTATATGCATTTTTTAAAGGAACGAAAATATATCTATCAAGAATAGGGTCTATAATTTTATCTAAAGCTTTACTAGCTAAGTAAACAGAAATTATTTTAAAGTAATCTTTAGCATTAAGATTTATAATAAAATCTACTATAAATTGATATGCCCCACCACCTCTACCAGTTGGAATTGCCTTGACAAAAGAAGTGTAATCTTTTGAAATTTGTTTTTTAAAGGTCTCAATTTCATTAAAATCTTCTACCCCGATATTATATTGAAAAGCGTCATAAATTATTTTAATTGAAGGTTTTTCTTCCATCGACTTATGTTTTTAATTATTACTATTATTATTTTAATAATACATTTTATATATTACGATCCATATGGTATTGTCAACATAATTTTATCAAAGATTTCTTCTTTTATTCCTTTTTTTAATAATTCTAAAAAAGTAACATATTCGAAAAGATATTTCTTTTCTTTTGCTAACTCTATCCATTTTATATTATTACTATTTGCAATTCCCTTAGTTAAATTTAAAATCAATGTTTGTATATAAATTAATGTATTATTGGGAATATATTTAATGTTTATAAAATTATCATCCTCTTCAATTACTTCTTCTGAAAACATTCCTATAATTAATGCAAAATATGATGGATTCAAAGATTCAATTCTTTTATTGTCCTTTCCAATATAATAGAAACTTTCTAATGAAACTGAATAATCAATTTCATTCCCTTTTACTAATTTTTTTGTTATCTTTTTAAACTTAAAGTTTAAAGAAAAATGTTCATATGCAATAACTATGTAATCGCCAGCAAATATTGATAACATGTTTTGTTTTATTGCTTTTTCAATATCAATTTTATAGTTTAAGTTAGGCTTTTCAAAAAGTGTGATGTCAAATAATGTCCAAATATCAAATGTATTGCATTTCCATGCTATCAATAATGGTATATTGACTTTTTTAGAATAATTAATCAAAGATTTATAGTATTTTTCTGACCAACTTAATTTTGTATCTTTTGATGTTTTTATCTCTATTAAATAGGGTGTCTCTTTACCATTATCATTATGGATAACTAATAAATCAGGAATTATATAATCTCGTTTAGCTGTTGATGGAATTTGTATTTGCTCAAGTTTATGAATTAATGTAAATCTATCTGACCAATTTAAAAGATAAATAAATTCATCTTCTTGAATCAAACCATTATCTAGCTGTTTAATCCTATCTAAAATAAGATTAATATCTACATCCCAACCTAATTCAGTTGTAATCTTTTGAATTAATCTAGATTTTTCATCAATTCCTTTTGTCATTTTGATTTGCTTTATTATATTTTTAATACAAATATTTTTTTAATATGAGTAAGTAAATTTCTATTTTATTTAATCCTTTAAACAACGTACTGAAAAGCCGCATCCCATATTATTGCTGACACTATATACATTGCTGCTATCGTAGCGTATACCTCTATTCAATGCATTTGTTGTTGAGCTCATTGTTGAGCTCCACCAACAAACAACAAAGCTAAAATCGTTATATAAACCTGTGTAATAACGATCACCAATAGGAATTGCTGTAAAGCCAGTTTCGTTGGTTGCAGAAGTATTAGGACTATACCAATGCAAAGTACCTGCTTCTTTTAGTTTGCCACCAGCTACACTTAGCCCCCCCAAATAGGTTGTTAGTGATGTCCATTCTGCATCTGAGGGTACATGCCATCCTATTGGACATAAATTACGAGAGTCAGCTATTGTATAAAAATTATATAATCTACCATAAGTAAAAGTAATATTTGTATCATTATTATAGTTGCAATATGCTCCAGTTAAAAGTGTAGCCCAAGCAGTATTATCAGTAACATTAGGAATTGAATCACCATTTCTATAATGTGTTGTTTTTAGATTTTGTTCTATCCATACTTGAGTACCGATGTGAACAGTATCATATTTATTCATATCAATATCATAAACTTTTGAAGGATCAAGTGTAGTAAAATTTATTTCATTTCCATAGTTTGTACCTGCACTATTAGAAGCATAAGCTCTAATATAATACGTAGTAACAGGTGATAACCCTGTAATTGAACTCGAATAAATTCCAGTCCCAGAACTATCTGTTGTTATGTTATTAGTTATTGTAGGATTTGGAGATGTATTCCAACAAACACCACGTACCGATATTGTTGCACCTCCATCACTTATAATATTACCGCTACTTAAGGCTGTGTAAAACATTATTGAAGAAACTGATGTAGTTATAACAGTTGGTTTTATGGGTAGTGTTGTAAAAATCACCTGATTGCCATAAGCAATACCAAAACTATTAATAGCATAAGCTCTTATATAATAAGTAGTATGATATATTAGTTGAGTTAGTGAACTTGTAAAAGTTCCTGTTCCTGAACTATCAATAGTTATACTATCTGATATTGTTGGATTTGATGAAGTACTCCAACAAATGCCACGTGCTGTTATTTTTGTACCACCGTCATTTGTTATATTACCCCCACTTATTGCAGTAAAGGCTGTTATTGAAGACGCTGTTAAAGTTGTTAGTGTAGCAAGTGTAATTATTTGTCCTTTTTTATTAAGTTTGGTAATATTTCCAATTTGTCCGTTCTGGTCAATATAATTAGAGCTAGTATCCGCATTCTGACCATATTTAGTTATCCCTTGTGCTAATATTCCATTTGTAATAAATATACAAAGGAATATAATAAAATATTTTTTCACAATTATAATTTTAATAATAATAATCACATTGTATTCTATCACCTACTACTAATGCATAAGAACCATTATTTGTAGGTAAATATGTTAACGTACTACCAACAATAATATATGCAGTATTACTTATCCTAACTCCATTAATATACATTTTAACTTTGCTGTTTGTTGCTGGTGCTTGTGTTAAAGCAAAGGTTATTTGTGATGCAGTAGCTGTAAACTCATTTGACACCTCTCTTACTGCTGTTAGATAAGTATTGGCATCAACACTGCCATCTGCTTTTAAGAACTGTGATGAAGTACCACCGGTTTTAACAATAGAATTACCTTTAATAGTTCCACTTGAAGTAATTGCTCCTGCATTCCATGTCCCGGTTGTTATTGTACCAAGTGTTGTAATATTAGTTGTCCCTGTCCAGATAGATAATGTAGTATTTTCAACGTTACTAAGACCAACTGATGTTTTATCAAGAGTCTGCCATGTTTTATCTCCTCTCCAATATTGAGATGTTGTTCCTGCTGATATTAATAGCTGATAACCTGCTGTAGCATGATTTCCCCACCCATATGCTGTATTCCAATTTGTGATGTTAGTGGATGTAACTCCATTAGCAACATGTGTAATAGTCATAGCATCTGTAATTCCATAACCTGCAATAGTTGTAGGCTTACCTGTTAAACTGCTGAATTGGCTATCAAAAAAAGAAGGTTTGTTTTTAATACTTGCCCAAGTACTATCCCAAAGAATTGGTTTGCCTGTTAAGTCAGAATAAGAACCATTAAACAAAACAGGTTTATTGTTTAAATCATTATAATTACCACTTGTAGCAACTATTGCTAAGGTTGGGATACCTGTCAAACTACTGTATTGTCCATCAAAAAACGAAGGTTTATTTTTAATACTAATCCAAGTGCTATCCCAAAGAACTGGTTTGCCAGTCAAGTCAGAATAAGACCCATTAAACAATACAGGTTTATTGTTTAAATCATTATAGTTACCACTTGTAGCAACAGTTGCTAAGGTTGGGATACCTATTAAACTTCCGTACTGTCCATCAAAAAACAACGGTTTATTTTTAATACTTACCCAAGTACTATCCCATAAAATAGGTTTGCCTGCTAGACTGCTGTATTGACCATCAAATAAATCAGGTTTGTTTTTAATACTTGCCCATGTACTATCCCAAAGTACAGGTTTTCCAATTAAATCGTTATAATTTCCTGTTGTGCCTACAACTGCAAAATTTGGTTTATTTTGTACATCAACCCAATAAATAGTTGGGTTGATTATTTGTTTTGGTTCAAATTTGTTTGTAATAGAGTTAAAAGTTAAAACATCACCGTTTTGTGCACCTGTAGTATTAATATAAACAACATTTTCAGCAGTAAATGCATAAGGTACGGTAACAAATTTAATAACACCAAGTGTTAAGTCAAAACTAAAAGTATTAGTTGGGTCATAGTCAATTTTAAGATGTTTATTACCCGTTCCCCAATTTATACTTTGAAAAGTACCCACAGTTGTATAAGCAGGATTTACACCTATCTGAAAAGAAAAAGAGCCATAGGCATTAGTTTGCAAAGCGCGTAATTCTTGATAAACAACTATGCCACTCTGAGCACTATCAATTACAGATAACCTAATCTGAATATTGGTATTTACCATCGGGCTACCACTACCATCGCGTGCTATTGCCTGAAAATTGATTGCTTGTGGCACTTGTGCAATAATAGTTGGAATTGCGAAATTGAAAGCGAGTAGAAATATTACTACTAGCTTTTTTAAATTCTTTTTCATGTTATTTTAATTTTAAGATGTTTATAATTTAATAAATTTTATTTTTCCTATTGTTTCTCCCTTTGTTGTGTAACCCTGTATAAAATAATTTCCTGGAGATAATTGTCTTAAGTGTAATTGATAAAGATTATTTACACCAACACTGTTATATTGTAATACAAGTTTACCACTTATATTAAAAACTTGAAAGGAAATAGTTTTTGTACTCATTCCGTTGATTTGTAAATTTAATAAATCATCAACAGGGTTTGGATAAACTAAAATTTCAGGTTGAGAATTTTTTGTTTCGTTTATTGTAGTTGGCATACCTCCTGTATTCCCTGTTCCATTTTGTGAACCAGACGAGATATTTATCCCACTACTATTTACATTAAAAACAAAAATCTCTCCTATTGTCGCATTTAATGTGTCACTTGAAATACCACCAGAAGAAATGGCAACACGGTCAAGATTTTGTGCTTGCAGAATTGCTGTACTAAATAAAATTAGAAAGCAAGTAATTAATGAATACTTTTTCATATTGTTTATTTATTTTCGTCTAATTCCTTGAGGCGATTAATATTTAAGATAAGACGTAGGAACTTGGCTTTTTAAACTAACGTCCTTTATGTTTTTATATAATTATTATATCATACAATTATTATTATTCATGAGTACAAAATTAATACAAATTTTTAACAAATGGTATTAATTATCAAATTATTTTAATATTATTTTCTCAAACACATCACAAAGCAAATTTTCAAACCCAAAACAAAATGTCTCAACAGTCCCAGTTGTCACATTTCGTATATAGCAGCTCCGCTGCTTGCCTTTACCCTCCCATTTTAGGGGAGGGCAGCCTGCCTGCCGATAGGTAGGGGTGGTGTAAAACAAAAGCCCAACCAAATTTTGATTGAGCTTTCTTTGTGTCTTAAAGTCCTGTATTTCACCCCTCCTCGGTTCCTGAGCGTAGTCGAAGGATTGGAGGGGCAGGGGAGGTCAGGAAAAAACAAAAGCCCCACCAGAAACTGATGAGGCTGTCTTAAATTCTTAATTATTAATTGTTAATTATTAATTATTCATTTCGTAATTAACTTACAGGAACCATTATTATAGTTATTATTTCATAATCAATATCAGTAATTACTACCTGTGCACTATAAACCTCATACCCAAAAGCCATTGCACTTATGGTAAACGTTTTTATTGGGAGAACTGCATTAGCACTCGAGCCATCCTTTCTACATTTAATGGTCATCTCCAACTCAGGTACATTTATCATCCCATCGCTTATTGTCGCGTTAGTAGTTGATGATAAAAGTTGAAATGATTTTACAACAGTAGTTTCACCCGTTTTAATATGTCTTATACCCGTATGTACAAGTTTAATGATATTTAAGAAATCAGCTAAAATTGCATCATTTATACCAGTTAAACCATACATTGCATTAGTCATTCTTATTCTTATAAGACTTACTAATTTTTTACGAGTAGCATTTTTAACTTTTATTTTACCCGATTTGTTCTTAATATTCGTTTGTGGTTCAGGTCCAATGGTTTTAAAAGCTGTATTTGCATCACTTAAAGCTGTTACTTTAGCAGGTGTTATATTAGTAGCTGTCAATGCAAGTGGGTTCTCTGTACAAATAGTTATTAAGTTTTTTCCAAAACTTAGTAATTCCGAATCACGCATAGAAGATAACATTGCATGTGTGCATTTCAATTTTTCGTAAACTTCCATATTCTTAGCTTCAAAAAAATGACCTGCTAGTGGTCTTGCAATCCCAACTATACTTAGTTCCAAGGTCTCACGTATAGCCCCTTTATCTTCTGTAGTACCTATAGTCTTTAATTCCAGTTCATCGCATTGTCCTTCATAAACTGTAAGTAATGCATCAAAGTCAGCAAAACATCCTACTATGCTCAGAAATTGAGTGAATGTCAATGTGTTTGTTACACCAAAAAGCCTAAGTCTTCTAAACATTTCCATATAAATGGCATCTACGTCTCTCATATCTTTATTTTTTTGATTTGTTTATAATAACATTTCTGCAAAATTAATACTTTTTTTGAGATATGCAAGCTTTATTTTCTTTTATTATCAATAGTTTTCAAATTGTTATTTTTGAAATCCCTTTTATTTACAGCATTATTCAAAAATCGTTTTTCTATTTCTTTGATTTTACAGTCATTTCAGTATAGTTTGTTTTTTACTTTTAATAATTGGTTCACCCTAATTCATAATTGTTCTCCAATTTTAGGCATTTTAGGCACTTTAAGTACTCTTTTCCACCCTAATTCGTAATTGGATTATATATTAATTTTTGCCTTCATTCATAATTCATAATTTTAAAAAAATCATCCCAAAAAAGACCCCATTTTTCCATTAAAATTAAATCTTAATTAGTAGCTACCAAAAAAACGCCGCATTCTTGACATACGTCACGGCATTCTGAACAAACGTCACGGCGTTCTGTTAAATGTTACAGCGTTCGCGACAAACGTCACGCCAATCTGAACAAACGTCACGGCATTCTCGACAAACGTCACGGCGTTCTGAACAAACGTCGCCTCGTTTTGGAAAATGTTACGGCGTTCTGAACAAGTCTCACCTTATTCTGGCTTTGCTTCGCCGAGTTCTTTTTGGCACTAATGCTGTTCATACTACACAAAATATAGTTCGTACTAACTTAAATACTAATATAATATGCTGTAGTTTAATTATTATGAAAGGTATGTTTATAACCAAAAAAAACCTTCATCAACTCAATGATGAAGGGTCTTTATTTTTTCTAAGTAATTCTAGTCTGCTAATTGGATAAAATCCACAAAACC
>JBAXLO010000171.1:0-10248 GCA_037134755.1 Bacteroidota bacterium
GTGCTTCCAACAACGTCGTTCATGCGTTCAACAATTACGTTCGTGCTTCCAACAACTGCGTTCATGCGTTCAACAATTACGTTAGTGCTTCCAACAATTACGTTGATGCGTTCAACAACATCGTTCATGCGTTCAACAATTGAAATTATACGTTGTATAATTTACGTTCATGCGTTCAATAACTACGTTCGTGCTTCCAGCAACGTTGTTCATGCGTTCAACAATTACGTTGTTACATCCTGCAACGTCGTTCATGCTTACAACAACGTCGTTGATGTTTCCAACAACGAAATTATGGCTTGCATAACATCTCATAACACCTCGTAAATGCCTAATAAGAGTAGCTGTATATATTATAAAGCGTCTTCTATTTAAGCTGCTTTATTGAGTAAACTGCTTTATTGAAGCATCATTATTATTATAAAGGCCACTAACAATTACAATAGTTAAGAAAAGGATTATAATTGAAGCTTAACAATACAAATACAAGCATTAAATCAGCTAAGAAGGGTGTTGAAATCTTGAAACTTTAATTAAAGGATAGGTTTTTAAAACAAAAGCTTTATATTCTTTTTTATTGTAGTTTAAATCTTCATTAATACTTCAATATAAACCATCTATTAATTCATTAATAAAAAAAAGAAAAAATAGTGTTGTGGTATGGATATTATTCCTAATTTTACCCTGTTTTTTAAAACATATATTTAATCGTTCAACAAGCTCAATTATACAATATCATGGAAACAACAGATTGGAAAAACCTACCCTTCGGCTATTTAAAAACCGATTATAATGTACGTTGCTATTATCGCGATGGTGCATGGGGCGAACTGGAAGTGTCATCTTCAGAATATGTTAACTTGCATATAGCTGCTACTTGTTTGCATTATGGACAAGAAGCATTTGAAGGCCTAAAAGTATTTAGGGGTGTGGATGGCAAAGTGCGAATATTTAGATGGGAAGAAAATGCCAAACGTATGCAGAATTCTGCTTATGGAATAATGATGGCTAATGTACCTGAAGAATTATTTAAGGAAGCAGTTTTTAAGGCTGTTAAATTAAACGAAAAATATATCCCACCTTACGGTGAAGGTGCTTCATTGTATGTACGTCCTTTATTGATAGGTTCGGGCGCTCAGGTAGGTGTTAAGCCTGCTAAAGAATATTTATTTATGGTATTTGTTGGCCCTGTAGGTCCTTATTTTAAAGAAGGGTTCAATCCGGTAAGTGTACAAATAGTACGCGATTATGATAGAGCTGCTCCATTAGGTACAGGCGTTTATAAAGTTGGTGGCAACTATGCTGCAAGTCTACGCCCAGGCGAAAGAGCACATGATGAAGGTTTTTCTTCAGTATTGTTTTTAGATGCAAGAGAAAAGAAATATATTGATGAAGCAGGCCCTGCTAACTTCTTTGGTATTAAAAATAATACTTATGTTACTCCTAATTCGCAGTCGATATTGCCTTCGATAACTAATATGAGTTTAAGGACAATAGCTAAAGATATGGGATTAACTGTAGAGCAAAGAAGTATTGCAGTTGAAGAGTTGTCAGAATTTGAAGAAGTGGGTGCTTGCGGAACAGCAGCAGTTATTTCTCCAATCAAAAAAATACAGGATAGAGAAACAGGTAAGGTATATGAATATTGTAAAGATGGTAAAGCCGGTCCTATTTCTACTAAGCTTTATAATCGCTTAAGAGGTATTCAGGAAGGCACTTTGGAAGATAAATTTAGCTGGAATACAATAATAGAATAAAGTAAAACAGTGTAACGCTACTAAGCGGTAATATAAATTAAGAGCGTTTAATTAATTTTAAACGCTTTTTTTGTAACTAATTTTAATTTTTAACGTTTATGCTTTACGTTTAAAACTTATAAAAGTTTTTTTATGAAGAAATTTACAGTTGTCGTTTTCGTTTTATTTTTCCTTACTTCTACTATATATAATATGTATGGCCAGAGTACAAATTTAACTACATTGGTTAATGAAAGAAGAAATATGTTTCAGGAACTCCAATATAATGTTAAAACTAAAGCACAAACGATCAATCATAAGAATTACGATAATTTCTTTAACGATATAACCCGACTGGATGATAAAATCTCAGACGAAGTTCATAGAGTAGATTCAATTGTTGAAAACAGTGCAAGGTTAGTGCCTGTAATGAATTCAACTATCGAAAACTTAAGAACAAAGAAAGATACAGCAATGATGTATTTTTATATCTTGCTATTAATTGCTATTGCATCTACTTTGGTTTTGATATCTATAACTGTAAAATTTCAACAACAAAAGAAGAAATTGATTTTCCTAAATGCAGATATTGAAGGAGCTAATGATAATTATTCGAGAGTTAGCGATGAAAAGCTAAGTTTGCAAAAAGAAATGAAAGCTACCTTAAAATCTTTTGAAAACACATTAGAAAATGTAAATAAAGAAATAGAACTTATTACAATTGAAAACACAAAGTTGAAAAATGAATTAGTTTATTTTAAAAACAATGAAGACAATCCTGATATAATATTTGAAAATCGCTTATTAAAAGAAGCAATCGTTGAGCTCGAAAACAAGAAGAATGACTATGAAAAGAAGTTGAATGAATATGAAATTGAACTTGAAAACAAAAACAAAGAGCTTGAAGAAGAAATTGAAAACAGGAAGCACGATAAAAGAATTATCATAGGAACTCCTGACGAAACAACAGAGATAATTAAGAGAGAACTTGCTAAACGTATTGATTATCTTGAAAACGCATTGAAAGCAAAAGAGATCATGGAAGGCATTCTTGCTAAAAAGAATAGAGAAATGGAATTAAGAATGACTGAAATTAGTGAGAACTATAATTTGCTTTTATCGGAGTTTGAAGAAGAAAAGGGAATCAACACTAAACTTAACAATAAACTTGATTTTCTTGAAGAAGAATTAACTGAAAAAGACAAAGAATTAAAAGATGTTTGGTCTAAAGTATCAAACCATGCAGATATTCCCAAAGACAATTCAAATTCGAATGACTCAGAAGCAAATGTTTTAAGGACATTAGAGAAGCTAAGTAGATTACGTCAGGCAGATATTCTAAATGAATCAGAATTTGCTGCTCTAAAAGACAAGATTATTAATCAGATGTAATAGCCTTTTAATATTATACATCTAACTTTTCATAAATTGAATTCTGACTTTTATATTCAGGAACTATTTCTTTCATCTTTCGCACAAGTGAATAATTATCCTGTTCGCTTAATAAATTTATTAACGAATCAATTGCGTTTGCTATTTCCTGTACATTATATTCCTGAACTTTTGCTATCATTATTTTAGGATGATGAGTTGGGATAGTGTTTTCTTCAGTATTAAGCAATTCTTCATATAATTTCTCCCCAGGACGTAAACCTGTATAAACAATTTGTATATCTTTGCCTAGTGTTAAACCTGAAAGTTTAATCATCTTTTTAGCAAGATCAATTATTTTAACAGATTCACCCATGTCAAATATAAATATCTCTCCTCCTTTACCCATTATTCCTGCTTCTAATACTAATTGACAAGCTTCCGGTATGGTCATAAAAAAACGTGTTATTTCAGGATGAGTCAGTGTTATAGGGCCACCTTTAGCAATCTGATCTTTAAATAAAGGTATTACAGAACCATTAGACCCTAAAACATTACCAAAACGAGTAGTGATAAAACGAGTAATACCCTTTTGATTTAAAGACTGCACGTACATTTCTGCAATTCGTTTTGATGCCCCCATCACATTAGTAGGATTTACAGCCTTATCAGTTGAAACCATTACGAATTTATCAACTTTATTTTCAATTGATAGATCCGCAATTGTTTTAGTCCCTCTAACATTGGTTGATATTGCTTCGTATGGGTTTTCTTCCATTACAGGCACGTGTTTATATGCAGCAGCATGAAAAACTACATCTGGTTTAAAATACTCGAATATTCTTCTCATTCTTGCCAGATTTTGAATGTCAGCAAGAATAAATTCAAACTTAGCATTATTATATGTTTCCTTAAGTTCAACTTCCAAATTATAAAGAAACGATTCAGCTTGGTCAATTAATATTATTTTTTTATGAGGGAATTCAGCTATCTGCCTAACCATTTCACTTCCTATTGAACCACATGCTCCGGTAATAAGAATTGTTTTGTCAGCAAGTTCTACACTTATTTTATGTTTATCAAGTTCAATTACTTCTCTTTCGAGTAAATCTTCAATCTTAACTTTCTTTATCTGTTTGAAACTTAATTCCCCATTTATCCATTTTCTTACAGGTGGAATCGAAAGTATTTTAGTGTTATTATTCAGACATAACTCAATTAATTGTTGTTTACGTTTTGGAGAAATCTTTTGTACCGCAATAATCATATGAGCAATAGTATTTGTAGTTAGTATTTCAGGAATTTTGTCACTTTTATATATCGGGATATTTTCTAATTTGCGACCTACTTTATTTTCATTATCATCAAAAAAAGCTATGACTTTATATTTTGAACCTGCATCTCTATCAAGAGTTCTTTTTGCAATCAACCCAGCTTCACCTGCCCCAAAAATAATCACGTTTGTTTTTTCTTTACTTGGATTAAGATATTCCATGTATGCAACCTTCACTAACATCCTAAATGCCATCATAGCAAAAGTAGTTATTAAAAAATCAATAATAACAATTGACCAAGGGATAATGAATATTTTTCTATAAAAATACCAAGTAAAAACATTTATAAAAGCAAAAACTATACTCCCACCCAGATTAATAAGAAAGATTCTGATTGCATCATCTGAACTGGTATATCGAATAATACCAGTATATGATTTTGAAAAAATGAAACTAATTGTTCTTATTAGTAAGACAATTAATAAGACCTTGGGCAAATCTTCAATTGCAATAGCTTTAATTGAAAAATTGAAACGCAAAAGATATGCCAATAGAACTGAAAAAAGGCAGATAACAAAATCAATAATGAATATCAGCCATGAAGGTGTGTTATTTCGAAAAATAGAGATCATTTTTATGTTCTTTAATTATGGTTCAAAGATAATAAAAAAAGTAAGATGGAAATAATAATATTTTTTAGTCTTTGTATTGTATAATATTTTATACTTTTGCTGACTGAAATATATTCATAAATCATTTATACATAAATTAAAATTCTCAGCAATGAAAAATACTGCTTTTACAAAATTTCATATAGAAAAAGGCGCTAAGATGGTCCCTTTTGCAGGATATAATATGCCAGTTCAATATGAAGGATTAATAAACGAACACTTAACAGTACGCAATAGTGTAGGTGTTTTTGATGTCTCTCACATGGGTGAATTTTGGGTTAAAGGGCCTAAAGCATTTGAATTTGTTCAAAGAATTACTTCAAATGATGTAGCTGCATTATATGACGGCAAAGTGCAATACTCTTGTTTTCCAAATGGGAAAGGAGGTATTGTAGATGATCTTCTAGTTTATAAAATTAACAATGAAACATATTTGTTAGTTGTAAATGCTGCAAATATTGATAAGGATTGGGCTTGGTGTTGCAAACAAGCTGAAATTGATGAACTAATTATTGGGAAAGAATTATATAATGCATCAGATGAAATTGCTCAATTGGCTATACAAGGGCCACTAGCATTAAAAGCAATGCAAAAACTTACTGATACTACTATTACGGATATGGAATATTACACCTTTAAGAAACTAACTTTTGCTGGTATAGAAAATGTTATATTTTCCACTACCGGTTATACTGGTTCCGGAGGTTGTGAGATATATATGGCTAATGAAGATGCAGATAAAATATGGAGAGCAGTATTTGAAGCAGGTGAAGAATTTGGAATAAAACCAATTGGATTAGGAGCAAGAGATACATTAAGACTTGAAATGGGGTTCTGTTTATATGGAAATGATATAAATGACAGTACTTCTCCAATAGAAGCTGGTCTTGGTTGGATAACAAAATTCACAGATTCAAAAACATTTATTGACAAAGATTATTTATTAGGTCAAAAGAAAGATGGCGTTAAGCACAAATTAGTCGGTTTTGAAATGATTGATAAAGGTATCCCTCGCCAACATTATGAAATTTGTGATGCTTCAGGCAATGCAATTGGTGAAGTTACATCAGGTACAATGGCTCCTTCTTTAAGTATGAATATAGGTATGGGGTATGTTAATACTGATTTTGCCAAAATTGATTCAGACATCTTTATAAAAATCAGAGAGAAGTTAATCAAAGCAAAAGTGGTAAAACTTCCTTTTTATAAAGGTTAATAATGTTTGGTTATTATTTTATAAAAGAATATATCATTATATATAAAAGCAACGAGGCCTCCTTGTTAGGAAGCCTCGAAAACTAATTAACCAAAAACCAATTTTATGAAAAATTACGCACAATTAAAATCAAATATTTAGAGGTGCATTATTTAATTTACAAAAGTAGGTAATTTAGCATCTGAGCTCTGTTAAGTTACGTTAATGTAGGTTAAGAAAAGTTAATTGCTAGTATTGAATGATCACAATACTTAATTTAGATTTCAAATGAAAAAAGAAAACATAATTTTTATTATTTTCTTAATGACTTTTGCTCTTGTAGGATTAGTTTTTTTACAGTTATACTGGGTTAATAATGCTGTGAAGGTTGAAGAAGCTAATTTTAGAAGAAATGTAAATGAAGCTACTTCAGTTGTTATTATTAAACTGGAGAAGATGGAAATTGCTGAGCAATTTAGGAAACATAAAGAAAAGACCTCTTTAATAAATACAATTGATTCCTTAAATAGAGCTCTTTATCATGAACAACAGAAGTATCCAGGAATAGATGAGAAAATAGAAAATGAAGAAATCGAAGAAACATCAAAAAATAAAGTTGATGTTAGTTTGTGGGATAATCAAGACGGGGAAACAACAATACATCATGACACAAGTTTTTTATTAAAATCAAACACCAAAAAAGATAAAAAGAGTGAAACTATATTAAATAAACAGAAACATCAATTGTCAATAGATGAATCAATTTTAACTGATTACAGGCAGCTAAAAAGGATGAGAGATCAATTGTTAAAACGTTCTTCTTTGGTTGACGATTTTTTCGAAAATATTTTTAATACTAAGCATTTTAAACCTATAGAAAAAAGGATAGAACCACTATTATTAGATTCACTTATTTCACAAGAATTAAAGATTAAAGGAATTCAGACTGAGTATGAATTTGGAATTTATAGTCCTGGTAGAGGTCAATTAATAGTACAAAAAACAGGGAAGTTTAGGGAGAAATTATTAAGTAAAGAGTTTGCTTATGTCTTATTTCCAAGTGATATGTATGTGGCTCCTGAGTATCTTATTTTATATTTCCCAAAAGAAAAAAGTTTTCTTTTATATCGTTTATGGTTAATGTTATTGGTTTCTATTATATTAATTATTATTATTATTTTCTCATTTACATATACAGTAACAACAATTTTTAGACAAAAGAAATTATCAGAGATGAAAAGCGATTTTGTTAATAATATGACACATGAAATTAAAACCCCCATTTCTACCATATCGCTAGCATGCGAAATGTTAAGTGATAAGGAGGTTATGAAATCTGAAACATTATCTCAAACTTATATTAACATAATAAAAGAAGAAAATAAAAGACTAGAATCACTTGCAGAACATATTTTACAAACATCAACTCTTGAAAAAGGTCAACTTGTATTAAGAAAAGAAGAAATTGATATGCATAAAATAATTCCTCAGGCAGTCAATAATGTTGGTTTTCATGTTATGCAAAAAAATGGTCATATACATCAACAATTAAACGCAAAGAATTCAAAAATAATAGCTGATAAAATACATATTACTAATCTTATTTATAACCTATTGGATAATGCGAATAAATACTCACCTGAAAAACCTAAAATAATAATAAGTACTGAAAACACAGAAAATGGCGTTATAATAAGTGTAAGTGATAATGGGATTGGAATAAGTCATTCTAATCAAAAGAAGATATTTGAAAAATTGTTTCGAGTTTCAACAGGTAATATACATGATGTAAAAGGTTTTGGGTTAGGTTTGAGTTATGTGAAAGCATTAGTAGATATGCATGGCGGTAATATCACAATTGAAAGTGAATTGAAGAAAGGGTCAACATTTAAAATATATTTACCATTTGGATATGTTTAATATTTTTAGTAATTTCGCACATAAATTAGTTTCTTTAATAATAATGTAAATAATATGGAAAAAACAAAAATTAGGGTTTTATTAGCGGAAGATGACCCAAACCTTGGCAATGTTTTAAAGACATATTTAGAGGCTAAAGGTTATTCTACAGTTTTATGTGTAAATGGTCAGGAAGCTTATGATCAATTTAACATGCAAAATTTTCAATTCTGCATCTTAGATGTTATGATGCCTATTAAAGATGGATACACTTTAGTTAAAGACATTAGGAAGATAGATCCTAAAGTGCCAATTATTATTCTTACTGCTAAATCGATGCAGGAAGATAAACTAAAAGGGTTCCAAGTAGGTGCTGATGATTATATTACAAAACCATTCAGCATGGAAGAGTTGATGATGCGAATGCAGGCAATTCTAAGAAGAGTTGCTGAGACTGGGAAGGCACCTTTAGACAATATGTTTAAAATTGGTAAATACTCTTTTGATTACAATCGACAGATTTTATCAATAAATGGGGTAAATCATAAGTTAACTTCTAAAGAAGCAGAACTGTTAATTATTCTTTGTCAGAATTCAAATGAAGTTGTTGATAGGAGTGTTGCTTTAAACAAAATATGGAAGGATGACAGTTATTTTAATGCTCGTAGCATGGATGTTTATATCACTAAATTAAGGAAGTACTTAAAGGAAGACCCTGAAATAGAATTACTAAATGTACATGGTGTGGGATTTAAATTAATAATGAACTTGTAAATATTTTATCCTAAGATATTATTAATAAAAAAAGGAATAGTTAAGATTAACTATTCCTTTTTTTATTAAGTTGTTTTTATTGCTAAACAAATCTTTCACCTTTTTCGCTAATTACATCATTAACAAATTGACGGATTTGTTGTTCTTCTGATTTCTGACATATCAATAAAATGTTATTGTCTTCAATAACTATATAATCCTCTAAGCCTTGTATAACTGCGAGTTTATCTTTAGGCATATTGATTATACATTTCTTAGTATCATACACCATAACATTTTTTCCAACAATAGTATTACCTTTTTCATCTTTTAATCTAGTTTCATATAAGGAACCCCAAGTTCCAAGATCTGACCATCCAAACTCGGATGAGAGAACATACACATTGTTAGCCTTTTCCATTATACCATAATCGATAGAAATATTTTTGCACATTGTATAAGCACTTTCAATGAAATTAGCTTCGTTTTTTGTGTAATAGTATTTAACACCTTCCTTAAAAATATTATTTACTTCAGGCAAAAACTGTTCAAAAGCTTTCATTATACTTTTTAAAGACCATACAAAAATACCTGCATTCCATAAGAAATCACCACTTTGGATAAAGGATTGAGCCATTTCTAAAGCAGGTTTTTCAGTAAATGTCTTAACCTTTTTTATTCGTTGGTCTATATCATAAATATCATTTTCTTCAAACTGTATATATCCATAACCTGTATCAGGTCTGCTGGGTCTGATGCCTAAAGTAAGGAGCCAATCATTTTTACTTGTAGCTTCTAAGGCAGTATTTATAACTTCTACAAAATTATCTTCTTTAAGAATAATATGATCAGAAGGAGCTACAATTATATTTGCATCAGGGTTTATCTGATGTATTTTATAATTTGCATAAGCAATACATGGTGCTGTATTACGACGAGCAGGTTCGCAAATTATCTGTTCCTCATTTATTGATGGCAACTGCGATTTAACTAAATCACGATATATTTCGTTAGTTACAATAAATATATTTTCACTGGGGCAAACGCTTTCAAAACGTTTGAATGTTTGTTGTATTAAAGTTTCGCCTACTCCTAATATATCTATAAATTGTTTTGGATGTGAAGTCCGACTCATTGGCCAGAACCTAGAACCCACACCTCCAGCCATTATTACACAATAATTATTTTTCATAGTTTCTATTATTAATTAAATTGATTGTTGCAAAATTATACAAAAATAAGCACTTAAGCTAATTATTTTTAAAATAGATGTTTTATAATACCTTTCGTTGTTCATATAACGCCTTTCATTATCCATATAATGTCTTTCGTTGTTCATATAACGCCTT
>JBAXLO010000172.1:0-10200 GCA_037134755.1 Bacteroidota bacterium
TAGTACAAAACACAACTGTTCAATTTAATCCTTAAGGAACGTACAACAGTAAAAAGTTTATCGATTCTGATTTTAGCCCTTGCCGAAGAGTCGGTAAAACCAGCAATAAAAAAGCTACGATAAACATTGAACGAATATTAAAACAAAAAAAACCGAAAAGCAGTGCAACCGGCGGGTTGCCCGATAGAGCTAATGAATATAGCGGATAGTCATAACCTACTGCAAATCAATGGTGGTGCTGCTTTTCAAAATATCAAACAAAACGATTTAATACAAATTTTAAAATTTGCAATTATGAAAAAGCTATTCATCATTCTTTCGGTTGGATTATTTATTTTCCAATCCAATGCTCAATTAAAAGTAGTTTCTCCTACTGGGAATGTAGGTGTTCAGGTAACCGGTACGCCATCATCATCATTGGCTGTAGGCGATGTGGGTTCTAGTGAATGGAGAGCATATGTTACCGGGCCTAAAATAGCATTAAAAGCACAAAAAATTGGTGGCAGTCCATCCGCAGGAGCAACTTATTGTGGTGTAGATGCTTCTACCGATTTAATTTCTTCAGGCCCTACATTTAATTATGGTGTAAAAGGCGTAAGTAGTTCAACAGCAACTGTACCTTATGCAAGAGCTTTTGGTGTATTTGGTTTAGCCAGTTATGGTGATAACGGTTATAATTATGGTGTATTTGGTAATTGCATGACATCAGGTTATGGTGCAGGTGTTTTAGGCATATTATCTACCACAGTCACTTCTGATGTATATGTTCCTGGCAGTTACGCCGGATATTTTGTGGGAGCAGTTAAAAGTACAAGTACTATGACAGCTACAGGATTTATTACAAGCTCCGACAAGAGATTTAAGAAAAATATAGTTTCGATGGATGCAACCAAATCAATTAATGGAATTTTAGCCTTGAATCCGGTAGAATATAATTTGGAACAACGCTATATGAAAGCCCATAAAGATATTGATGAAATTCAACTGCCAATGTACGACGAAAAATCGCAACTATTTCAGAAGAAACAGTATGGTTTGTTGGCCCAGGAAGTACAACTCCTCTATCCCGATTTGGTTTATGAAGATGCAGAAGGATATTTGAGTGTAAATTACACAGGATTGATTCCTATCCTTATTCAATCGGTGAAAGAACTAAAAACAGAAATTGAAAGCCTGAAAACCAAAAATAATAATGCACCGGCAAAAGTAGGAGCAGTTCAAACAGGACTGAATGAAACTGATGCTTTAACTTACCCTGTATTGGATCAGAACATACCAAACCCCTTTAATCAATCTACAACAATAGGTTTTTATTTGCCAGAATCAATTACCAATGCAACTATCTACGTGTACGATATGAATGGGGTTCAACTAAAAAGTTATAATATTACCGAAAGAGGCAAGAAAAATATTATCATAAATGGATCAGAATTTAATGCAGGTATGTATCTTTATGCTTTGATAGCCGATGGCAAAGTCATCGACACAAAACGAATGATATTAACTAAGTAAATTCAACCTTATGAAAACGAAAATTTTATTCTTTTTTTGCTTGATCGTAGTGATTTTAAATGCTCAATCATACAAATCAATATTAGCAAATAAATCAGCTAAATGGACTTTGATGTTTTTGCGTGATTATAACTATACAAAATCGTGGTATGCAACCAATGACACTATTGTGTTAGGAAAATCTTATACGAAAATGCAAAATGCTGATAGTTATTGGTGGCCAATAATAATCAATTTTGACTATAGTAAAAACAACATGGATACACTTTGGAAAAATACTGTAATAAATCAAAATTATTACATGAATACAAGATATCTAAGAGAAAGTAATGATAATTCAAAAGTGTATTTTTACGACGATGATACAAAGGAAGAATATCTTATTATGGATTTGAATTTAGTAAAAAATGATACATTTTATCTGCCTGGTAATGCAAAAAATGTTTTAGGTAGAATGAATAATTCAAAAACCTATGTACTTGTAGATTCTGTTTTCTATAAAGATGAATTAAAAAACATTCAATTTTCGATGAAAACTTCCCCACTTCAATATTTTACATTCACTGAAGGTATTGGAACAAATTTGGGTTTATTCTATATGTATGCAGCAGATAATTATAATTATGATCAATTTTGTTTACAATGCTTTCAAAACAATGAAAGATTTTTCAAAGCGAATAATAACCCATGTATATTTGATTATAATTTCAATGATGTAAAACAAATTAAAGAGGCTGAATATTCTTTTGTTTTAAAAAATACAGATTTAAATATTACAGCAAATACTATTGCAAATCATTTGATTGAAATAGTTGACATATCAGGTAGAAGTATATACAGATCATTTGAAAAGAACAAAAACAAAATTGTAGTAAACACATCGCAAATATCCACAGGAATATATTTATTGAAAATGGTCAATATCTCAAATCCTGAAAAAACAGTTATCTCAAAACTATTAATTCATTAACACGTTCAATATGAATTTAAAATATAATATTCTCGGCTTCATAATTTTATTTATTTCATTACAAAATTATGCTCAAAATACGTACAACACTTATCACTTCCCCAAAGCAATAAGTAGTACGGATACGGTCACTTACAAAAGTAGTGATGGATATGAATGTACACCTCGTGGCACATACAGATCATTAGTTATACTAATAAATATTGTTTACGACCAAATTTCAAATGATACAGTAAATAAATATACAGATCAAAGCACAATTTGGATGCCTGATAATAAAAATAGTATAAATGTAAATCCACCACCATACCTTCAAAATATATTTGATATTGATTTGAAAGCAGATTATTCATATACTGCTAATGCAACACGTTTGTATGCAGAATCATCATTTAATCAATTGTTAATGTTGGGAGATTATATGGTTGTTAACATTAAACAATCAACTATAACGCCAACTAATCCGCTTAATGGTTTTGAGTTTTATACGCTATTAGATGCAGTTATTAGCCTAATAAATTCAAATGGTGGATTAAATACAATTTATTCACACAATAACCCTGCAGAATACGATAAAACGGCATTTCTAGCAAATACGACTCCACTACCTGATAATAAAATTGATAACGTCCAGTTTTTAGTTAGGAATACATTTTCGAAAACTTATAGAGATAAGTATGGTAATTTAATACTAAAACACAATTATGGTAGTGTCAATGCTGGTCAGGGGTTTTCGGGTGGCAGTTTTACAACTGTGAATTTGAATATTGGGGGTTCGGCTTATGGTTCCAATTATCAAACCTATCAATGCATAGGTGGTGGTAATTTTGCCACTACAACAAAAAGTATTTTAACGCATGAAATCGCTCATCATTTTTTGGGTGGCAACGAATTCCACACTTCAGGAGGTGTAACAATAAATGACCCAACATATGCATCTACCTTTATGGGTATTCAATACGGATATGGATTATTTAACGGTGGATTAACTTCATGTAATGCTTATGAAAGATGGCGTTTGGATTGGAGAAGCCCATCAAATACAGCATACAGAATAGCATCGAATGGAGTTAACTCAGATATTATTTCAAAATTTGTAGGAGAACAAACTTATATCTTGCGTGATTTTGTTAGCACAGGGGATGCTATTCGAATTAAACTTCCCTATAAAGATAATTATTCATCTTCAAACCAATATATTTGGCTTGAAAATCACCAAAGTGCTAAAAATAATAAACTTGACGAACAAACTTTTTCATTTCAAGGATCATGTAGAGATGAAAATAAAGCTGGTATATATAGTTATTATCAGGTAGGAAAAGACATTTTAGATAGTACATATTACCGTTCTGTTTACCCAACTAATGAAAAGGATAATTTAAGAATCATTTCTGCAGAGGGAAACTTTAATGTAATATACAAAAAAGACGTACAAGATTGTTTAAATTATGCACCCCAAACTCGTTTGAGACCACAATTTGAATATACAACAGAGAATCCATTTCATGGAGTTAATGACCAAACAGAAGTTTACTCATATGATACATCAAAATCTCATATAGTATATCAGGACAATGGGAAATTTATGGGTTCAAAAATTAAAAATACTGTGTTGGAGTTTAATAATTTACCCTGGATAGGCGACAAATTTGATGCATTTATACCAACTTCAACAGGTAAAGTGATAGATATAAGTTCAAATCCTAGTTCAAATAATACAACAACAAATTATACCATAAATAATACTGCAAATATTGCAACAGATTTTTATAGTACTGATGATACTAGAAATACCAAAAAAATATATTTGACTGGTTTAAGTATAAAAATGATTGACCCTGATCCTTCTAATACAGGAATGAAAGCCTATACTGTTAAAGTACGTTGGGATGATTTTGATGTGAAACAAGATGTGAATTGGTCTGGAGACATTGTTTTAAAAGAACAACTCAACCTACTTTCAGGAAAGAAAATAATATTAAATCAAAATTTAACTCCCTGTCAAATTAATAATGACCCAATTTCTGGCTATTTTGCTCCAACAACTTTTTTTACTTGTGAATCGAATACAATTTTTAATATGGCAAGTAGTTCGGCTATTTTATTAAAAGATAAAAGTTCCTTTGTTATGAATGCCAGTTCTACAATGACATTACAAGATGGAGCTATGATTACAGTAGAATCAGGTTCAACTCTTCAAATAAAAGCAAGTGCAAATCTGAATATACAGGGAAGTGGTAAAATTCTCGTAAAAAGTGGAGGCTACATATGTGTAGAGACTGGTGCAAATATTAATTTACAGGACTATAACAGTTTAATAACTCTTGAAGAAGGAGCTATTTATGGAGCAAATCCTTTATTATTTACATCTCCTTCGTGCTCGGGTACTATTACCAAAACCGGCAACGGCGCTATAGCCGATTTCAATCAGGATATGTATATTCAAAACCTGACTATCAGTGCAAGCCGATACATTGGAGGTAAAAATATATATGTTGGTAATCATGTTACAACCACCCAAGCGGGTGATGTGATTATAAACAACGGAGCTAATGTGATATTTGATTGCAAAAATATAACCTTCGATGCCGGTTTTGAATGTGTGGCAGGAAGTACTTACGAGGTAAAAAATCACTAAAAACAGTAAAACTCTATTTCAGGGTTGAAATAACTCTCCCGAGCTCTCGGCTGTGTTGTTTCAGGGTTGAAATAATCTTCCCGACATCTCGGCTGAGTTGTTACATGGATAAAATAACCAATCGGACTTCTCCGGTGAGTTGTTTCAAGGTTGAAATAACCTTCACGACCCCTCGGCTGAGTTGTTACAAGGGTAAAATAACCAATCGGACTTCTCCGGTGAGTTGTTTCAGGGTTGAAATAACCAAAACGGATTTTAAATTTCATTTTTTACATAACTAAATTACAAACATTAAATTACATTTTTTATGAAGATTTCATTCACAGAGCTTAGTACCAAAGACCTCGCCGCGTTAGGTCAACGTACCATTGGCATTTCCGAAGAGCCTGCTTTTGCAGTAGTAAAAGACAACCCGTTGTTGGCAGCCGTAAAGTCGATTTACAACGAATACGATGCGCTTTATACCAAAAAAGCATCGAGTGGTAAAAGCGATTTACTAATTGAAGCCGACAGTAAGCGCGACACGCCCTTTGGCGGATTAAAGGACGTATTAGTAGGACATTCTAAACTCAGCAGTTCGCCTTATCAGCAAGATGCCAAAGATATTTATGCCATTATTGTAAAATACGGCATTGATTTGGATCGCTACAAGTGGGCTGAAGAAACCGCACAGATGAAAAAGCTGCTGGAAGAACTGGATAAACCAGAAAACGCAGCCAAAATTGAACGCATGCAACTTACCGCCGTGGTTACTCAGATAAAAGAGGCTCAAACAGCATTCGAAAAACTGTTCAACGAGGTAGCCGGTGAAAACTCCGAACTACGTTTGATGGAATCAGCTACATCGTACCGTAAGGCACTCGAAACCAGTTTGCGTAATTACTTCAACGTGGTAAAAGCCATGAACCAACAACCCGTTTGGCGTGAACTTTATGCCAAGCTCGACGAAGTAGTAAAAGCAGCCACCAACAGCAAATCAACTCCAAAACAGGTATTGCCTCCACCACCTCCGGCAGCGAAGTAAATATAAAATCAAACCGGAATCCTCTTGGAAATGAGAGAGGATTCCGAAAAAACATAAAATTCTAAACTTATTGGAATGAAAAATTAAAAGATTATGGAGAAAGATATTGAGAAGGAAGTAAGGATGAATAAATATCAAGTTGATTTATTTTGGAATGTTGTATTTCGTGAAATATATAGATTGGTTGAAAAACTTGATGATTCAGAAAAGGAAGAAGCCTTTATTAGATTGTATTACGATGGTCATAGGGCACATAAGATTGAAAAATTAAAAGAAATAATTCCAGTATATAAAAGTATTGGTGCAAATTATTTGATTTGTGGTGTTGCCGGTGTTGGCAAAACTACTTTTATAGAAAGACTAATTTCTGAGAGAAAGTTTTTTGAAGAAGAAAAAATTTTCCTAGGATATGTTAGAAGCGATAAAAAGACAAGAGATTCTTATTTAACTGAATTTATTATGCAGTTAAAAATTTATTTTGAACAAGTTGATAATCCATTAAAAACAGAACCCGATTTAAGTTCACCTAAAGGAATTTCTAATACAATTGGCGAAGTTGCACGTCATCTGGACTGTTTGGTTAATCCGAAATATAACCTCTTAGTATTTGTTGATGATTTGGATTATGTTGAAGAAGAATGGAAGGAAATAATTTCAGAGTTAAATCATTTTATTTTTTCATCCAGAATTGGAGTTTGTATAACAATGCGTCCAAGATTATTTGCTCAGTTGTCAAATCTAGATGATAGAACTACCCGAAACTTTGATGATTCAAGGTCAATTACGTTGACACCCATTCCAATAAGTGAAATAATACATAGCAAGATATTTTTAATTCTTAAAGAATATGAAGCATATAAAGATTCACAATTCAAGGAAACATTAAAAAAAGTAATAGGATATTTTACATTTTGGGAAAGAGCTGATAATACCTTACTGAAGGTGTTAAGAACACATGGAATTGATAATATTGATAAATTTCAGAAAATTGATTATCCTTTTAATGCTGCATTCGAAGAATTTTTGCAGAAAGTAACAGGGAATAATCTAAGAAGAATGTTTTTGATAATTAAAAAGAGTATAACATTCATTCTAGAAGGTGGCGAATTGGAAGAATGCAGCACTGGTATCTGGAAACTAAGGAAGGATTCTATTCGTGATTTATTTTTCAATGTTGAGAATTCGGATATTGAATACAAAGCACTAAATATCCATTTTGAAAGATCAGATAAAACTGGTAAGTCTATCTGTTATTATATACTTAAGATAATGTCGACAAATGCCCTGAGAAACGAATTCGATATAGAAGATGAGAAATTCATATTATCAATTAGTGATGCTGTTGGAGGTGGCGTTACAAATAAGAATATTGTTTCACTAATAAAAAAACTTTCAGAGAAAAATTATGCTTTAATTGATTTAATAAAGAACACAGGAGATAAAGAAAAATATGAAATATCAGAAAAAGGAAGATATTATTTGAATGATCTTTCACAATGGGAAGAATATATCGAAGTATTTGGAAAAGCAGATGAACCTATAGAAAAACTTGAAAAATGAAAAATGTTATTCAAATTACAAGACTTCATTTAGAAATTTTGTATCAACTAAAATCTGAGATTTTCATGAATGAAATAAATTTAAAAAGTTCGAAGGTTAAATTAAACGGAGGCTTCAATATCAGAAACCGAAAATTTAATTTAGTAAAAATACTCAAAAACTCTTCTCCATTATTTTTTAATGAATTTTCCGATTCAATTATAAAGACATCTATAATAGATATTATTAGGAATACACATAAAAACAAAAACAAGAGAACTAAAATTTATAAAATATCCAAGAATAAAATTGATGAATTCGTCAAAATAAACACTATAAAATTATGAGATATTTAAGAAAAAAAGAAACATGTCATGCATGGAAAGATAAGAAATGTAATCATAAAAAGAAATGTACATTTACTTGTCGAGATTATCATCCATATATTAATGGAATCAATGAACCTAAAGATTATCAAAATATTATACATAACAAACATAGCAGATCACTTGCGACATTATCAATCATGATATCTTTCTTAGCTTTGATAGTTGCTTCAACTACTACAACTGTTACTATAGTAAACACATCAAATCAAAAGGTTGTAAAAGTTTCAAATAATCTGATTGATTATGTAAAGAATATTTTTTAAACTCAGTCCTCACACTCGCGCCGATTTCTTGGCAAGCCAAGCCCCAGTTCCCGCGTAATTTCATCACGTGGTAGTTATCCAAATAAGAAAATGATTTTGCCACATGTCGCAATTGTGCGGCATCAATGTGAAAACAAACCGAAGTACAACAAAAAATAGAAAAAATGGATTCTGAACACGAAAAGGGAAAGTCAAAATGGTATAAATGGTTAGTTTCAAACCCTATCATTGCCGGTGTTATCTCCAACCTGCTGGTAATAGCGATATTATATGTTTTTAGTGTCTATAATTTGGTTCCTTCCATACAAGAAACAAATAAGAATGTGAAGTCGATAAAAGATGATATTAGTATTGAAAGAAAATTATTTATCAAAAGACCTTGATGGAGTGGAGCTAAAAGTAGGTATTAATAGCTATTTAGAGGGTAATAATGTAACCGTATTTAAAAACAATAAAGCAGGTCTCCGATTTACCAATGCACTTTTTGCCACCAATCCCATCAACAGGTATTGTTCTACTATAAAACTATTGGTAAGCAATGAAATTGAAAAAAATGGTGATAAAAGCGATGCTGAAATTTTTATCAGCAAAGAAGCAGCAGCTTTTTTAGGCTGCAACGACAAAAAGAAAGGCGTATTTATTCTGAAAATCAATAAAAACTAAAGAAAATGAAAAAAACAAACCGATTCAATTTAAGCCGACAACTGTCTTTGTTGATAGTACTTGTAAGCTTTGCAGCTTGTGCCAGCATATCGTTATTCGATCACTATGCTTACACGCAAACTACTTCGCTGAAAGTGGATGCATTGAACTGTCTGGAATTGGCCATGCAGGATTACACAACAAACGAGAAAACGGTTGAGGCCTTACAAAGTAACTTGCAAAAGGCATACGAGTACGAAAAACACCGTCCCCAAAACAAAATTACACTTCAGCTATGGGACAAGCTTTTAGATAGCAACGGTCATTTATTAGGCGGATGTTTAAAGCGATGGCAAACCGAGAAGAAACTCAGTGCAGTATTTGTACAGGAAGAAAAGAAAATAGTAGGTGAAGCATTCGATCAGATTGCCGAACTGGAAAGTAAAAAAATTAAAGCGTCAGATATTAAAAGCAATTAAAACATAAAGTTTATGGGAAATATCGATTTTCAAGCCCTATTGGCAACTCTCAAAGATGAAGTAATAAAGCTTGCCACATCAAGTGTTCAGAGCTATGCAAACGAAGCAAAAATTGATGGTCTTAAACTGTTGGCTAGCCTGCAAACCGACATTAAGAACTGGACTGCGGAATTAGTTGCCGGAAATCTATCGGCTGACGACCTACAGTTTCTGGTTATGGCCAAAAAAGAATTGATAGAAATGAATGCCCTGAAACAAGCAGGACTGGGATTAATAAAAGTAGATGAATTCAAAAACAGTCTGCTGCAACTTGTTGTCAAAACTTTGACTAGTTTATAGTCTTATTCAGTTGATAGTGGACAGTTGACAGTGAATAAAGTCCGAAGGACTAGAATGTGAATAACCGTCCCAATGTATCGGGACGGAATATGAAACCATCAAAACTAAACCCCGAAGTGGGTTCAATAAAAAATAATAAACGAAATAATTGTCTTGACTCTAATATCTATAAAAATGAAAAAGAAATCAGAATTTGGAAAAATAAGTGGCGTTGATTTGCTCAATGCCTTGTATCATGCCTTGGTAACAGCCATCTTCCCGTTCCTGGCTTACCTCAATAAAGGTGAATTACCAAAAACCAATCAGGAATGGATCATGTTAGGAGGAGTATTTCTTACAGCCTTCTTCGGTTCGCTGTTTAAACAGGGAGTAACCAATTCGGATGGGGTGTTATTTAAACGGGAG